>JAZRAW010000042.1:0-40357 GCA_045634765.1 Alistipes sp. | reverse complement strand
GAAGCCGACCATAGACAACGTTGATAGTGTATTGCCACTGAGGAGATTCTTCACTACGTTCAGAATGACGTTGTTAGTGTGTGCGTCATTGCGAGAGCCGATAGGCTCGTGGCAATCTCATTCGCACTGTATGTCATCCTGAGCAACGCGAAGGATCTCGAGGTTTGCACTACCATCCACCGTCTCAGAGACCTTGAGATTCTTCACTACGTTCAGAATGACGCAGTGTATAGCGCCAACATTGTCAACGCTATTACTAATTGCTAATTACTCATTACTAATTAGTTAAGGGGATTCCCACGTCGCTACGCTCCTCGGAATGACGTTCATGGTGTATTGCCACTGAGCGAAAGCGAAGCATCTACGGGATAGCACAACGGTCTAACGCAATTACACTTTTATAACCATAACAGCGAAATTTGTGGTTACAGTAAAGCGAGTGCACACAAAAAAAGTTGGAATAAAATTTGCGTTATCGCCAAATTATACTTACTTTTGTGATGAACTATCAAAACGATTTTAGGCAATTACGATGACAAAACTATCAACATACGCCCAGTCATCAACCCCCAATTTGCATAGGGGGGGGGATTTTGCGCCTATAAATCAGCAAGTTACACTCTAACACCCCATAAAAATATTTCATATACATCCCCGCCACTTCACCGTTGCGGGTAGCGGCTCATTTGTCTGCACTTATCATTGCTGACACATGGGCATTTATCGTTTACACCTCTCGCACAGAGGTAATTTAACATCGACACTTTTTTTCTAATAACAACCATTAATTTTAATTTACACTATGAAAAGATTTTTTGCTTTAGCGGCATTGGTGCTTGGTTTAGCAGCATGCCAAACGGAGCCTGAGGGTCTTGATGTAAACGTAGGTGGCGAGGTTGACACTACCATCACCGTTTCACTTCCTGACACTGAGACTCGTGCAAACAGTGCACTTGGTGCATTTGACAATGTTGTAGCATCTAATGACTACACTATCCGTTACATCTTCCAGGTATTCTACAATGGTACAGAGTCACAGGCAGCTCGTCAGGTTATCTACTCTGACAATAAGGTTGTAAGCTTCCCTGTTCGCCTTGTTCCTGGTCGTCACTACAACTTCGTTGTTTGGGCTGACGTTGTTGAGGAGAGCGGCAAGACTTTGAATCAGCTTGGCGTATGGGACGCAAATGCAGACCTTCACTACAACACTGCAGACCTCAAGAGCGTTGCTATTATTGACAATAGCTGGGTAGCTATGGATGAGACTCGTGATGCATTCACTGGTCACTTCGACACAGCAGTTGATGGTGATAAGACTCCTTACAACGGTGCTAAGTCTATCAACATCCCATTGACTCGTCCTTTCGCTAAGCTTCGCGTTATCACTACTGATATGGAGCAGCTTAACGACCTTGTTATTGCGCCTACTACAGCTACTGTAGCGTATACTACTGAGCTTTACTCATCATTCAACGCCTTTGCTGGTGCAGTTAACACTGCTACTATGACAAAGACTCACTCAAACTTCGCTATTGAGGCATACGATGACAATGTTTATGATGAGTCTAAGGTCTTGTTCACTGATTATTTCTTCGCTGCAGACCAGGAGGAGGTTGTTAACTTCACTTTGACAGTATACGACAAGAAAGGTGATATCATCGGCAAGGAGACCAACTTCAATACTCCTATCCCTGCACGTCGTAACTACTTGACTACTATCTCTGGTAACATCCTTACTGATGGCAACAAGATTGAGGTTAATGTTACTGATGAGTTCGCTAACGCGGGTTCTTCTACTAATGCTCCTTACTATCAGGAGACTATCAGCAGCGTAGCAGAGCTTCTTACTGCTATCAATGCTAACAATGGTGAGTATATCCTTATCTCTGACCTTGACGTTAATGGCGTTACTACATCTGCACTTGCAGCTACTCGCTCTACTGGTGCTGGTACTACTATCAACCTTAACGGCTACACTATCACCCTTAAGACTAATCTTACTATCGGAGAGGACAAGACTCTTACCATCAACGATATCAACGAGAATGGCGAGACTGGTGCTATCGTTAGCGATGGTGGTCAGCTCGTAAATAACGGTACTTTGAACATCGAGGGTGGCGAGTTCCGCGAGGAGACAATCGTGAACAACGGTAAGGTAAACGTTAACGGCGATGACGTACATGAGGATGCTATTGTGAACGGTGAGGATGCTATCGTAGGTAGCTTTATCTACTCTGCAGATGAGCTTCAGGATGCTGTAAATGCAGCTGTTGCAGGCACTGCTAACGAGTTCACACTTGCTGCTGACATCGAGGGTGAGGTAGTAGTAGTTATTCAGAAGCCCGATGTTAAGATTACTATCGATGGTGCTGGCCACAAGTTCAATGGTTACTTCAGAGTTCACAGCAACTCTAACCACTATGCTTCTGCTGCAGTAACTTTCAAGAATATCAACTTCGAGACTTCAACAGCTTCAGTTAACTTCATCGAGGCTCTTGATAATGGTAATGGTGAGCGCTACTCTACAAACATCACCGCCGAGAATTGTACATTCACCGCAACTGGTGATGCTGTTGACACTGCTGTAGGTCTTCAGATTAAGTCTTCTAAGTGGGCTAAGGCCGTGAACTGTACTGCAACTGGTTTGCACTCACTCGTTCAGGCACAGAGCTGTGACACTACTGTTGATGTTATCGGCTGTACTATTAATGGTAAGAATGGTGTTGCATTCAAGCAGGTTAAGGCTGCTAAGGTTGAGGGCACTACTATCGTTGCACGTGAGTATGGTATCCGTTTCGATGGTAACACTGACAACTATGGTATCGTTGTTAAGGACAACAACATTACTGCTGCTCAGCCATTCATCGTTCGTAAGATGACTGGTAAGAACAACACTATCGCTCTCGAGGGTGAGAATACATTCACAACTGATGAGTACTTCAAGATTGTTATCACTAAGGGTAGCGATGATGAGGCATATGTTACTCCTACTGGCACATACACATTGACTGGTGCAGAGGCATACAACGTATTCCCAGATTATGTAAATATCGCAACTGAGGCAGAGTTGAAGGATGCGTTTGCACTTGGTATTCGCAATATCTCTCTCAACGCTGACATCACTTTGACTGAGCCATGGACTCCAGTAGGTAATGCAGAGAACACATGGTATGGTGTATTCGATGGTAAGAACCACACAATCTCAGGTCTTTCAGTTGAGGGCGTTGACTATGCAGCATTTATCTCACACACTGCAGCAAACTCTACTGTGAAGAATCTTACTCTTGAGAACGTAAATCTTAACTCTACAAAGCACGCAGCTGGTGTAGTATGTGTTGCTGGAGAGGGTCTTACATTGGAGAACATCACTGTGAATGGAGAAATCAAGGCTGTATCATACGCTGGTGGTATCATGCACAATGGTGCTAACGCAACAATCAAGAACTGCGTGAATTACGCAACTGTAACAGCAAACCGCGCTGGTGGTATTGCATCATGGGCGACAGTTGGTGCTAATATCGAAGGTGTTGTTAACTATGGTAACATTACAGGCGGTATAGGTGCATCAGGTATTGCACATGGCTTCGCTGGTTCTATCAAGAACGCTACTAACTACGGCGAAATCACCTCAATCGACGTGGAGCCAGCTGCTGGTATCGCTGGCGTTCAGAAGGCTGTATCTACATATGAGTACTGCTACAACTATGGTAATGTAACATCTACAAAGGACAATCCTAACTCTTCAGCATCAGGTATCCTTGGTCAAACTAGTACAGCTTCAACATTGAAGTACTGCGCTAACTATGGCAATATCGTAGCAGAGAATAGCTACGCAGCAGGCATCGCATATAGCTTGTATGGTTCTATCAACGCAAGCTATTGCTACAACAATGGTGCTGTATATGGTGCTGATGGCGCTGGCGCTATCGCTCCTAAGGCTCAGTATGGTGCTGGTGACAAGGCAAACTACTGCTTGAATGCTGGTGTTATCACATCAAACGGTATAGTATACCAGGGTTCAAATAACAATGTATCTTGCTATTACTACAACAATGGCGAGTTGTACAATGTAAAGGATAACACTGTGGCTGATGTTAACGCAGCATTGGCACTTCTTAATGACGGTACTGACGCTAACTTCTTCGAGGTTGAGAATGACGTAATCACTGTTAAGTAAGAATAAAAAAACTAAAAGCAACCCCAAAAAAAGAGTGCTTTCATAATGTAATTTAGGGATTGCGGAAGGGGCTGACCTCGGGTCAGTCCCTTTTTCTTTTTTTGGGGCAGGATGACCGAAAAGACCCAAGTGACCAAAGAGAAGATCGTATCAACTGTTGTCCGAAACCTCGTTTTGGTCTCGTGGTCTCAGGGGTCTCTTTTGTACGCGACAACGCCCCCACCAGAACCAAGTCCGCGACAGTGCCCCACAAACTTTTTCGCAAAATAGAGGGCACATTACGAAATAAAGGGTTATATTTGTAGTCTAATAGCTCATCAAATATGAAGTATTACATAATTGCGGGTGAGCCCTCGGGTGACCTCCACGGCAGCAAACTTATGCGCGGCATATGCCACAACGACACCGAAGCATCGTTCCGCTTCTCGGGTGGCGACCGCATGGCAGAGGTGGGTGGTAGCGAAAATATGCTATACCACTACAAGCAGATGTCGTTCTTCGGCTTCGTGCAGGTGGCAAAAAACCTACGCACAATATTCCGACAGATAGACGACGTTAAGGCCGACATCGAGAGCTTCAACCCCGACGTCATCATACTCATAGATTACCCCGCATTCAACCTACGCATAGCGAAGTGGGCAAAGAGTCGAAACATCCGCGTATACTACTACATAGCGCCAAAGGTGTGGGCATGGAAGGAGCGTCGCGTGAAGCAGCTGCGCAAGTATGTAGACCGTCTATACACCATATTCCCCTTCGAGACCGAATACTTCCGTGGACACGGCATAGAGCCCATATTCTGTGGTAACCCCCTCGTCGACGACATAGCCGAGCGCCGTGCGACACTCCCCGCACGCGAAGTATTCCTGAAGGAGTGTGGACTCGACAACCGCCCCATAGTAGCACTATTGGCGGGTAGTCGCATATCCGAAATCAAGGCTAACCTCCCCGACATGGTAGCACTATCGCGTAGATTTAGAGACTACCAATTTGTGGTTACGGCGGTGCCATGGATAGACAAGAGCCTCTACGACACCATCATTGCCGACTCCGACGTGCGATACGTCTGCGACCGCACGCAGCAGACCCTCGCCATGAGCGAGGCGGCGATAGTGACATCGGGCACGGCGACACTCGAGACCGCACTTATGGGCATACCCGAAGTAGTGCTATATCATGTGCCATGGCTCTACGAAAAACTAAAACCCTACTTCCTGCGCATACCCTACATCTCGCTCGTGAACATCAACCTCAACCGCGAGGCTGTAAAGGAGCTTGTGCGCGCGAAACTACCCATCGAGACCTCGGCACGCGAACTCGCAGCCATCCTCCCAGGTGGTAGCGATAGAGAGCGTATGCTTGGCGACTTCGACGAACTACGCACCATGATAGGCGAGGCGGGTGCATCGGAGCGTTTTGCTAAAGACATTGTTAACTCACTAAGAAGATGAAACTTATAAACATCATAAACAACTACTCGGCAGAGGGCGCAGCACCCCGCTACTACCTCAAGGCCGACACTGCCCTACTGCGCAACAACGACGCCTTCTACATCCCCGATGGCGTAGGTCGCGTCATCGCCGAGCCACATATCGTGCTTAAGGTGTCGCGTTTGGCAAAGTATATCGGCGAGCGCTTCGCCTCGCGCTGCATAGAGGGCGTGATGGGTGGCGTGGCATCCACCGCCATCGACAAACTCGACGAGGCACGCCGCGAGGGCATGCCATGGGATGAGACCGTAGGCTTCGACCACTCCTCGGCACTATCGCTCGACACGCTTCCCGCAGAGGCCATAGCAGAGGGCGCTGTATTCTACATAAATGGCGAGGAGCGTGCACGCATCGCGCTTGGCGATATGCGCTTTACGCCCGACCGCGTTGTTAGCCACCTCTCGGAGTGCATGACACTACGCATCGGCGACCTTATATACCTCGGCGCACCTGCACAATTCGAGGCTAAGGCTGGCGATAACTACCGCCTCACCATCGGCGACCACACGCTACTCAACTTCGACATCAAGTAGGCGGATACCTATATATAATAGTAACTGCAACCCCGAGAATGTGGTTGCAGTTATTTTTTTTGGCATTTCATTTGCAATATTACCAAATATTGGTAACTTTGCATAAAATAATACCATTATGAAAACAACATCAGTTGCACTTGGAACATATTTCGAGGAGTTCATCAAGACAAAGATTGAACAGGGAAGATACAACAATGCCAGCGAGGTAATACGTGCAGGCCTACGACTATTAGAGGAAAACGAAAGTCGCCTAACAGAGCTAAAGCGCGCTATAGCCGCCGGAGATGCAAGTGGTATAGTTGAGGAATTTAACCCAGAGGCCCATCTTCAAAGTCTAAAGGCAAAACGCAATGGTTAAATACAAGTTAACACACGCTGCTCTTGACGACATATCGGCGATTTGGGAGTACACAGCAGATAGATGGTCGGAAAATCAGGCAGACATCTATTACAAGATGCTAATAATGTCGTTCGAGAAGATAACGACAATGCCTACGGTCTATGGTCACAGATATGATGAGATAGATAACAAACTTTATGGCTATAAGGCAGGGCGCCATATTATCTTCTATCGCATCCTTATCGACAGCATTATTATTATTCGCGTGCTACACGAAAGTATGGATGTAAAAAGTCACCTATAAATAGCAACTGCGACCCTTTTGGGGTCGCAGTTCGTTTTTTTATTTATTAGGGAATTTAAGGAAATTAAAGATAAGATTTCTCCCCTCCTTAATCTCCTTAAACGCCTTACTCCTCCAACAAATCGGGGCGCAAAGCCTTCGTGCGGAGGTATGCCTGCTCATCTTGCCACTTCTCAATCTCGGCAAAGTGTCCCGACAACAGCACATCGGGCACCTTCCAGCCGTTAAACTCCGCAGGACGGGTGTAGACAGGAGGGGCAAGCAAGTTATCCTGAAAGCAGTCCGTAAGTGCCGAGGCCTCGTCGCCAATAGCGCCAGGAATGATGCGCACAACAGAGTCGGCAATGACGCACGCAGCGAGCTCACCTCCCGTAAGCACATAGTCACCAATCGATATCTCGCGAGTGATGAGGTCCTCGCGGATGCGGTAGTCAATACCCTTATAGTGGCCGCAGAGGATGATGATATTCTTCATCAGCGAGAGACGGTTTGCCTCGTGCTGGTTGTAGGTGATGCCATCGGGCGAGGTGAAGATAATCTCGTCGTAGTCGCGCTCCGACTTGAGCTTCTCGATGCAACGGAAGACAGGCTCAATCTTCATCACCATGCCCGCCTCGCCACCAAAGGGGTAGTCATCAACCGTGCGGCGCTTGTCGTCGGTATAGTCGCGCAAGTTGTGCACATATATCTCGGCATGTCCCGACTCCTGCGCACGCTTCAATATAGACTCGTTCAAGGGCGAGTCCAAGAGCTCGGGCACGACAGTAATAATGTCTATACGCATATCGTAAGTCTATCCTTTGTAGTTAATCTCGTTGTTGAGCACCTCGACAATGAAGGGGTTGTACAACACCTCATGACCGATTGTCGAAGAGTCCTCGTGGCCTGGGTAGATGGTAACATCGTCGCCGAGGGGCACAACCTCCTCCAAGATTGACTTCATAATCCATGAGTAGTCGCCACCAGGGAGGTCAGTGCGACCGATGCTCTCCTTGAAGAGCGTATCGCCCGTAAAGAGGGTCTTGTCTGCCTCGTTGAACAATACCACATGACCAGGCGTATGACCCGGAGTCTTGATAACGCGCAACACAGTCTCGCCAAAGCGAATCTCGCCTACGGTGTCGAGGTCTACATCTATCTCGGGCACCTCGTTACACTTGAAGCCATACATAGTGCCTCCTGCCGTGCTATCGATGATGAACTTATCCTTCGACGAGCATGCGAACTCTGTGCCGTAGGTATCCTTGAGCCACTGCACGCCACCCACATGGTCGAAGTGACCATGGGTGTTTACCGCCATAACGGGCTTGAGGCCATGCGCCTCGATAAACTCCTTGAGGATGCGGTTCTCGCCAGCAACCATATTGCCTGCATCAACGATGACACACTCCTTGGTATCGTCCCATGCAACGTATGTATTCTCTCTAAATGGGTTAAAAACCAATCGTTTAATCTCCATAATACTCTCTCCTTTATTACTCTATTTCTGCCTTTAGCGTAATGTGCTGCACGCCATTTGTCGCCGTAGAATATACCTGCAACACACGATAGAAGCTACCCACAGGGGCCTTTGATGGGTCCATGGTGATGGTCAGCGCACCACGCTCCGAGGGTAACACCTTCTTTCTGTCGTGCTGAATAGTGGTACACGAGCATGTTGTGCGCACCTCAGTCACCACCAACGGCACATCGCCCACATTCGTGAAGCTCAGACGCACAATCTGCTTATCATCCTCACGCGACAGCGTACCGAGGTCCACAACCTTAGTAGAAAACTCTATCTCTGCACCCTTAGGCCCTTGCGCCCACGCCGTGAGGGTGGAGGCAAGCAGCATGAAGCACATAAAAAACGCTCTCATAATATCTTATCCTAAATTAGTTACACACCTCGCCTACTGCAACTTAAAGACATAGGTGATGGTACCACCCTGCAGCGTGCGCTCACTGGGTTTAAACTTCGCCTTGCGCGCTGCCTCCTCTGCCAACTTATGCAGCTGGGCATCCGTAGTCGTAGTACCATCGAGTACAACCTTTGCACTTGTGACATTGCCATTAGCGTCTATCTCTACGCGCACAACGACAGTACCACTTGTCTTATAGTTGGTGGCAGGCTTGGGTAGTCCCTCACGCAGACCTCTTCCCTGCAAACCAGCATCGAGTTGGTCTGTACCCTGGAGGTTGTAGCCCGTACCCTCACCCTTATTCTGCTCTCTCTCGCCATCGGGTGCGAGGCGGTTGCCCGTGGGCACCTGCTCTGCACTATTTCCCGTAACGGGCTTAAAGAGCGCCATAGGATTCACGGTCTCGGTCCTCTCCGCCTCACCAGAGGTTTGATTACTACTCTCAACCTTCGCCTCTTCGACATGCGCTGGCGCCTTATCACGACGCTGGTCTGTTGGTGCGCTCTGCTGCCTTACAGGCTTAGTTTCGGGAGGTGTAATAGGCTCCTCGAACGCTATCTCAATGGGGGGCGCAAGCTCCTTGCCTCGATTTATATCGAAGCTAACAAAGCTAAGCACAACCACCATCAGCGCCACAACCACAGCCGTAACGATTAGGGCTATGCGCCGAGAGGTGCGATCTATGGGGTCATAATACTCCATAACTCCAAATTATTCTTATGCGCTCCTCTACTACTTATCCTTCGTAGCGAGCACCATTTTGTACTTCTGTTCGCGTGTGAGGTCGATAATCTCCACAAGCGCATCTACCGTAACCTTCTCGTCACAGCGCAACGATATGTAGGGTTTATCCTCCTCTGCTCTACCCTCAAAGGGTGCATACTCAATATGCAATGCCGCAGCCACCTCACTAACCGAGGTGTAGGCACACTTCTCATCTCCATTGATGATATACTGATATCCCGAAGGGCTCTTAGCATCACCCACCACCGAGAGCGAGATTACCGAGGGGTCACCCTCCTGACTCGAAGATGAGGGCAACGTTAGGCGCACCGCATTGTTGGGGTTGATAAGCGTCGTAGCGAGGATAAAGAATACCAACAACAGAAAGACAAGGTCTGTCATAGACGATGCCGAGAATGTTGGGTTGGTCTTTGAACTTCTCTTAATTGCCATGGCTCAGACTATTTTTGTACGGGCTGGTTCAAGATATCCATAAAGGCAATTGTTGTAGCCTCCATTCTAAAGATGAGCTTCTCGATGCGAGCAACGAGGTAGTTATATGCGAAGTATGCAGGAATACCCACAACAAGACCACCTACGGTTGTCACCATCGCTACATACATACCGCTTGAGAGCTGTGCAAGCTCGATGGTACCAGACTGATTCGCCGACATATCGATAAAGACCTGCACCATACCTACTACTGTACCCAAGAAACCAATCATGGGGGCACCACCAGCGATTGATGACAACCAGGGGAGACCTGTCTCGAGCTTTGCAACCTCAACATTTGCTACATTCTCAATAGCGGTCTGAATGTCGCTCATGGGGCGACCGATGCGCTCAATACCCTTCTCCACCATGCGTGCGATGGGTGAGTTTGTACGACGGCAAAGGTCTACTGCAGCATCAATATTACCCTCTGAGATATAGTCGCGGATGCGGTTCATGAAGTTCTTATCTATGGTTGTAGCCTTACGGATGGCGATGAAGCGCTCTACAAAGATGAATATCATAACGCAAGCAAGCGCTACAAGCACCCACATAAGCCAACCACCACCCATGAATAGATCCCAAAAACCTACAGAGAGCTCAGCAGCCTTATCCTGAGCAGGCTGTATTGCATCGTTAGCAAGAGCAAGTGAGTCTACCTGCCCACCATTTTCTACACCGGGTGTAGTAGTAAGAATGTTAATCATAGTTGTTTTAGTGTTTTAATTATTAATTTTTATTAGTTATATCTCCATTTTATCTATGTAGTTCTACTCCTTAGTCGCCACTGCAGGAGGGTTGGTGCGCACCATCTCTCTTGCCTTCTGTCGCTCATCGCGCTTACGTCTGCGTGCATCACGCGCTGAGTCTCGCTCCATGCGACGCTCGGCACGCGCTACGCTATCGCGCGTGAAACGCGCCCTAAGGCTTCGACCGAGCTCCTTGAATGTATTGAAGCTCTCGCTATAGTAGACACCCACACCAGACTCCTGCATACCCTGGTTCTCACCATATCGGTCAATAGTCTGTGTGAAACCCTTGAGGCGGAATGCACCATCGGGGTCGATGAGCCATGTGATAAAGGCCTCACCCACGAAGTTTGATGCCCTCTCCGAAGCCTTTAGAGCCTCATCCGAAAGGTAACCACCCTCAACCTCGATAATAAGTCGATTATCCAACCAGCTCTTCGAGAATCCGAAGTCTACCTCATCACCCGTCTGCTCAGTACGCGGGCGATAGCGAAGCACGATGTCGTAATTTTCACCCGACAGCCAGTTGCTTAGCTGATTAGACAACAGCTCAAAACCTGTAGTTGCAGAGAGTGACGCACCCGTAGCACCCGTATCATCCGACGAGAAGGTGTTGGCAGCCAAGAGCCAGAACATCTGCGTAGCTATAGACTGCTGGTCGTTGAGAGCCTTATCTATGACGGTCTGTATCTCTGGTGCTACATTGGGTACTTTGACATCAAACGTCACCGTAGGCTCCATCATATCGTCCGTAAGTTTTATGTAACACTCCACTGGCACAGCACGCGAGGTATCGATACCTTGCAGTGAATTACCGATAAGAGGCTTCAACGACGCCTTAGTCTCGTATATAGCATCGATATTTAGTTGTGCTCCCATAGGGTCTCCATTCCACGACACCGTAGAACCTGGTACAACCTTAAAGAGTTTGTGCCAGATATTTTGTAGCGTAAAGAGGTAGTCACCCTCACTAATGGTATACTCACCACGCATCTCGAAGATATTTGCCTCGGGGACGATGTGCATAGTAAGCTGACCCTTACCGCGACCCTTGATAATATCTCCAAGAGTGGGGTCGATAACCAGCTGCATCTCAATATTCGGTAGAACATTAAAGGTCATATCCATATCCATGACACTACCGATATTGCTCACTGTGCGGTGCTTTCGCTCATACGCCATCATACGACGCGTGAGGAATGCAGTGGTATCGGGGCTTACTGCATCTGATGTGCGGAACTTCACAAAATCGGCATAGGTAACATCCACCTTACCCGTTAGCGGCATATAGAAGCGAGAGTTGTCATTACTTGTCGCCTCAATATCCATCTTAAGACCTCGCTTATCACCCCTAAACGATGCTGAGCCAGTGGCATATACATGACCATAGAAGTAGTCATTGTCCTTAGCCTTTGTGTCGAGCACAAGGACATTATTAGCATCAATCGATATATCGTATGTCACATTCGAGAGATGGTTCAAGTCGAGATCCATCTTATAGACACCCTTATTTCCACTTTGGTCAAACAACTCTATACCGTCAGAATAGATGTGATTATCCTCAACACGCAACACACCATAAGGTGCCGAATAACGCACATTGGTATAGTCTACTTTGCAGCCAATAGACTCAACCACTCCATAGCCATTGAGCTTTGCCATGCGACCCTCGCCTTGAATTGTTACGTGAGCACTTACGTCACCCTCAATATCTGAGACAATACCGATAAGGAAGGGCTGTATAAGTTTTGCACTGAGGCGTGGAATATCTGCTCTTGCAAAGTAACGCACACCATTGGGCTGATAGTATCCATGAATAAGCGTATCTTGTGATGCACGGTCACGAACAAAGACTCGCGCACGGTTCTGCTTGAAATCCCAATCCGTGATAATATCCTGGGGCGGAGCTGCAAGTCCATTGACACTCCAATCATCGAGGCTGATGCGTGCCTCAATTTCGGGATTGCTAAGCGCAGACTTTACGGTAGCATATCCCGTGGAAGCACCCTCGAAGTTATATCCTATACGACCAGTAATCTGCGAAAGTGGTGATATATCAAAGCGGTTAAGCGTAACGCATATAGAGTCCTCCCTTTGGCGCGACGCTACACCATCCACCCTCAACATCTGGTCGCCACGCATGATGCGTAGGTCGTTAACTGCGATGCGCGACGAGTCGATATCTATACCTCGTGCATAGAGTTTCCACTGTGCATCATCTGCCGTGAAATGCGAAGGGGTGACATTTACGTGTATCGAACGACGCTTTGTCTGCTCATTCATGCTAAAATTCGCGGCGAGACCCAACATTGCCGAACGCTTATCGCCATCCTTAAATCCCGCCGTTAGCGTGATTCTGTTCTCGCGCGCACCACCATTAATATTTAGGTTGGGCATAAGGAGCTTTGTGCCACGATATATGCCATCTGTGCGCACTCGCACAGACATAGAGTCACGACTACTGTTGTTGATATCCAACTCTATGTTCGACATAATGACACCAGAGTACTCGATACCCTCGGACCTACCCTTCAAAATAATGTTGTTGCTGCGGGGGTTAAACGTAAGCGAGATATTTGTCTCGGGGGCAACAACAAGGCCTCCAGCAATAGCATCCAAGAGGCTATTGATATCGTCATTGGCCGTAAGCGTGAACACGGTGTAGTCGTTCGCGCTATTTACCACAGCACCCTCCTGCACCACAACCTCCGAATCATTGTCGTAGAGCAATGGCACATATGTTTTAAGCGAGTTGTATAGGTAGTTGTATATGTCGCGATAGCTTGAGCGGCTGCGGAAGTCGAAATCAAAGAAGTCGGACTTACACTGCACATACTTCTGCTGTGGAGAGCTATCCAAGTCCACACGAATGCGATTAGAGTAGATATCGCCACCAGGATAGTGATACTCGGCATCAGCTATACTCACATAACCGTTAAGCTCCTCTAAGGTTGCACCGCTTATGTCGATACCCACATTTGCCGATAGCGTAGATATCTCATCACGCTTATTGATGCCCAAGGCGTGTAGGTCGGCATACTCAAGCATCATTGAGAGGCGATAGTAGGGATTCGTAGCGTCAAAGTCGACATCGGCAAACATATCGAACTCAAGGTTGGGATCTAACGATGAAACCTCGCCATAGAACTTATTGCCATTCACAACGCCAACACCCGTAATATCGTGATAGATGTAATCAGCGTAGCCAAACTCATCAACCGACAGGCTCACATCGCCAACGATACCTCCCGATGCCATATCACCAAACCTACCTGCAGCATTTAGCGTAGCGGTGAGAGCACCCAACTTCGGCTTGTCTAAGAGTTTTCCAAGATGAAGGTCCTCAACCGATATAAGGCCATTTAGGGAGTATCGATTGTTTGGGACTGTTCCAATGTTGACATCTGTGCGGAGGTGTCCCGTAGCCGAATTGATGTTACCTGCCACGCGAAAGGAGTCCCAACGTCCTCCAAACGTTGCTCGCATTTCTACCCACTCCACACGATTAATCATCTCTTGAATATTATCGGGGATGGGGCGCGTCATAACCGCACTAAGAATCTCCGAAGCATCATCTGCATTAAGGTGCATTTTCTCTACACCCACAATATAGTTTGCTGTGCGCCACTCGGGGAGTCCGATTATGTGCGCCGTAGCATCAAGATAGCTATCATCGCCAAAATTAACATCATACGCCGTAGCCTCAAAATCGTCCACCGTACCCTTGAATGAGACATCCATATTTCGTAGGGTTATACCCCACGGACGCAACGCTGGTGCAAAGTATGCTATATCATCAGACGATATTTTCGAGTGCGACGCCACCATATCCATATCGACCATCTCGATATACTCTTTGTACTCCATCCAGTCCTCGCCATTGATATGCATTCGAGGCATATAGAGAGAGGAGTGAGGCGTCTTCACCGCCAAATCGTCGACATGAATAACACCTTGGTAAACATACATCACGCCGCTGAGATGGTCGACTCTGAAGCCGCTACGCTCATCAGCCGAGAACCTCTTAATGTCACCACGCACAGCACCCTCAACCACACTAAAGTTCTCAATTCGCGCGTCGGTATTAAGGATGCGTATATCGCCATAGTCTACGCCATACTCTGGGTTGCGCGGTTTAAGCGTCGTGTAATGGAAGTCTAAGTTGTACACTTCCAAGTCCTCGATATAGAGGCGAAAACTACTGTCGCTATTGGGATTTTGCAGTTTGGCTATGATGGGTTTGATATTTAGTTCACCGTTTTGCATTTCACGGAGATAGAACTTCGCACCCTGAGCACGAACACCATTTAGACAAAGACCATCACGCTTGATGTTTAGACTTGAGAGCGATGCAGTAGCCCTATCGACATAGAGCAACGTGTCACGCTCGTAATCCTCAACATAGAAACCTTCGACACGCACTCGGGTAAAGAGGTCTAAGTCGATGCGCTTGATTGAGACACGCGTGCCGAGCGACTCCGACACATACTCCGTGGCATGGCGTACAACGAAGTTCTGCACCGCGTCAAGATTGAGCAGCAGAGTTGCAAAAATGGGCAAAAATATCAGCAACAAAACGATTGCCGATAGCACCTTTGCCAATATTTTTATAACTTTGCGCATTGAAACGAGTGATTGATTTTATTCGTTATACAGCAATTAACTTACAAATGTAGTAATTTTTCTATAAAATAGAAAAGAACATAGAAAATATTTCCAAAAAAATGGACATTACTATCCTCGGAATAGAGTCGTCATGCGACGACACATCGGCGGCAGTTATCCGCAACCGCACACTTTTGTCTAACGTAATTGCCTCACAGGCAGTACACCAAAAGTATGGCGGCGTTATCCCCGAGCTTGCATCGCGTGCCCATCAGCAGAATATCATCCCGGTGGTCGACACAGCTCTCAAGGAGGCAGGTATCACCATCGACAAGGTAGACGCTATAGCCTTCACGCGCGGCCCTGGCTTGCTTGGCTCACTCCTTGTGGGCGTATCCTTCGCCAAAGGACTATCCATCGCCAACAACATCCCTTTGGTGGAGGTAAACCACTTACAGGGACACATCCTCTCGCACTTTGTCGACCTTCCCGACAGAGAGCTTCCACACCCCGACTTCCCATTCCTCTGCCTCTTGGTCAGCGGCGGACATACGCAGATTGTACGCGTGGACTCTCCAACAGAGATGGAGATTATCGGCACCACCATCGACGATGCCGCGGGTGAGGCATTCGATAAGTGTGCGAAGGTCATGGGACTCCCCTACCCTGGTGGTCCCGTTATTGACCGCTTAGCCAAGGAGGGCAACGACAAAGCATTTAAGTTTGCCAAGCCACACGTTGAGGGTGAGTTCGACTACTCATTCTCTGGTTTGAAGACCTCATTTCTCTACACCTTGCGCGATGCCGTAAAGGATGACCCCGACTTTGTGGAGAAGCACAAGGCAGACCTCGCAGCATCACTTCAAAAGACCATCGTAGACATTCTCCTTGATAAGCTCATCAAGGCATCTAAGTCAACAGGTATCAAGGACATAGCCATCGCGGGTGGTGTATCAGCAAACTCTGGTCTCCGCAACGGCATTCTCGAAGCTGGCAAGCGTCGTGGTTGGCGCTGCTTCCTACCCGAATTGAAGTTCACAACCGACAACGCCGCGATGATTGCAACAGCGGGCTACTACCGCTATATGGCTGGAGAGTTGAGCAACCTTGAGGTATCGCCCGTGGCACGCCTCGAAGATCTATAACCCCCAACCACAGCATGGAGAGAGCACCCTACAACGACTATGGTAGCACTATGCGCCGTAAATTTGGCGGTCGTGTGCAGAAGCTCTCCATCGACGCAGGATTTAGCTGCCCAAACCGCGATGGTAGCAGAGGCATTGGAGGTTGCACATTTTGTCTTGGTGAGGCATTTTCACCCTCCTACTGCCGCGAGGCTACAACCATCACCGAACAGATAGAGCGCGCTCTACGATTTCACTCCACACGCAATCGTAGAGCCGACTATCATCTTGCATATTTTCAGTCGAATACAAACACCTACGCCGATATATCGCATCTTGAGAGACTCTATAATGAGGCACTCTCCCACCCCGCAATAGATGGCATTATCATCGGCACACGCCCAGACTGCATCAGTTCTGAGATACTCCAACTTTTAGAACATATTACCAAGACGCATTACGTCGCTGTGGAGTATGGCATCGAATCGGTTTACGACGCCACGCTCAACCATGTAAACCGTGGACACAACTTCGCCCAAGCCATTGACGCTGTTGCTAAAACAAAGGCTATAGGCATAGATGTTGGTGCACACTTCATCTTAGGATTACCCAACGAGACCGCAAGCGACATTATCCGAGGCATCCACCATATTAACGCACTCGACATCGATTTTATTAAGTTTCACCAGTTACAAATTTATCGCACCACGGCAATCGAGAGGGAGTGGCGCGATCACCCCGAGCGTTTTCTCTTTTCACAGAACTTCGGAATCGAACAGTATATAGACCTAATAATCAACATTATTCGACGTCTAAATCCAAGCATTGCCATTGAGCGCTTTGTTTCACAAGCACCAAGCGACCTTATCTGTCATTCACCCCTTGAAGGCATTCGCCCACACAAACTACGCGACATGGTCACGGAGCGCATGACGCTCAACAAATTCCATCAGGGTGACCTAATTGCAGAGTAGCAAACAAGGCCCTACAGTGTGCTTTCACCCACAGTTCGCCATTTTTCGTAGATAAAATTTGGAATCTCGTGCAAAAAGCACTATCTTTGCACAAATAGCGCATGACGCGTGCGCTTGCACACAACACAATCTGGACAAAAAAACAAAAACATAACACCATGAAAAAGTTATTTTTCACTCTTGCTTTCATTGCAGCTGCTCTTACATCGTGCATGACCGAGCAGGCTGTAAGATACGACGGCATTAACTCCGTAAAAGTATCTATTGACGTCGAGGCACCACAACTTAACGGCACACGCGGCGGCGAGGCCGGCATGAATAGCGGTCTTGGCGCTATTGACAACTTCTCGGATGCCGAGTGGGCAAAGTACGACTTGCGTTACATCTTCGAGGTGTACGACGTTACTGAGGGTTATGCAAACCTCGAGACCCCCATCAAGAAGCGCGAAGTAAAGACCTACGACAAGTATGAGTCAACATCATTCGATATGCGACTTATCCCCAACCGTAAGTACAAGTTTGTTGTGTGGGCGGACTTTGTTGAGCAGGGTTCAACAGCGGACCTCAACTACAACACATCAAAACTCAATAACATCACTCGCATGGGTGACGTATCACCTATGAACGAGGCCATGGATGCATACTTCATCCAGAAGAGCATCTATGTGGGTGGCACACTCAACGAGACACTTGTGCTTACACGTCCCTTTGGTAAGATTCGCGTAATTGCAACCGATGTTGATGAGGTCAACCTTAACTCAGACCCCAGCAGCGTAGAAGTTAAGTTCTACCACCACCCTACGCTCCTATCACTCAACGCTCTTACAGGACAGGCAGAGACTAAGACCGATACTGTGACATACTCTTACAACATCGCAAAGGGTCAACCATACTCTGCGGGATACGATGCCGAGGGTGCGGGTAGCCAGACACTCTTTGCCGACTACATCTTCGCACAGACAGCTTATGATGGTGCTCAGGAGGTTAACTTCACAATGACAGTTAAGAGTGCCGATGGTCGCACCATCCGCGAGCATGACTTCAACACTCAGATTCCTTTGGAGCGTAACTACCTCACAACCATCATCGGTAACCTCCTCACCACAAACACTGAGTTCTCTATCACTATCGATGACAATTTCAACGGCGAGTATATCACCGACACAGACAAAGATGATAGCACCGTTGTTCCAGAGGAGTATATCTACCTCAAGCCCAATAGCAACTGGACACAGGCAAATGCTCGTTTCGCAGTTTACACATGGGTTGATGGCGGAGAGGCCAAGTGGGTTGACATGGTAGACAGCGACAGCAATGGCATCTATGAGGTATTGAAGTCGGAGTTGAACAGCAATATTATCTTCTGCCGCATGAATCCAAGTGCAACAGCCAACAACTGGGACAACAAGTGGAATCAGACCAGCGACCTCACACTCCCAACCAACGGCGACAACCTATACACCGTTGCTGCGGGTTCATGGGACGACGGCACATGGAGCGCAATGGAGTAACCATCGCTCAGAAATAGAACATAAGAGAATGGGGTGGCTAAAGTTCGAAATTAGCCATCCCTCTTTTTTTGAACATATGGTTACTATTTTTACAACATTTCAGCATTGCTATTCCATAAAAAATAGTTACCTTTGTAGTTGATACACTCGGCACAACACCTATGTACAACAAATAGTGGCCGACAATATAGCTATGACATCGAAAGAGTATATCAAATATATCCGCAATAGCGCCTCCACACTGTTTAGTCGTAAGAGCATCTTTGGCGAATTTAAGATCCATAACACTGAGGTCGAAATTCCCGTCGAAGATGATATCGAGGTCGACAATATTGTGGCACGCGACATTGCATCACTCAGCGACATCATCGCCCATAACAACGAGTCTGCAGAGGAGTCCTACCCCTACAACACACTTACTCTAACCGAGGATATCACCTTAGAGCAGACCGCGACAATATCACTGCAAGGTATCTCGCACATTAATGGCAACGGCAAGAGTCTCCACATTGTAGGCTCACGCACTGCCCCCATATTCAGCGACATAGAGCATCATCTCGAAATTTGCGATTTGAGGATTACAAGCAACGAAGGTTGCACCATCGCCACCGACTCGCACTCGGGCGTTATAACCTCACACATAAGTGCCAACACAGCGCTACGCAATGTGACAGTAGAGAACGTCACAATCAATAGCAAAGAGGCATCTGGAGCACTCGTCGGCTGGATTAGTCGCAAAGAGAGGGAGACTCGCGATGAAAAGATTACCATACTCTTTGAGAATTGCCACATCAAGGATTGCGTAGTTAATAGCAAGGAGGTGTGTGGCCATTTCGTAGGCGCGATGTGTGGCTACGACTATGGCGAAAGCATCATCTTTGAGAGGTGCTCATCACAAAACACAAGACTCATCAACGACAACTCACGCTATATTGACAAAAACAAGTCGGCATGGCTCAACAACGTAGACTTCACACCCTACAATGCATGGTTAGGTAAGCAGGAGTATTTCCGCGGAAATATCGTATTTGATGGCAATAACCTCACCCTACGCTGGGATGGCACCACAGCCATTACGCCACTACTTGCAGCACCACAATACGATGGGTTCAACGCCTTTGCGGGTGACGATCGTTGGGTAGTTTACACGCCCTTCGACCTTGCTGGTCTGCGTCGCATAACAGATAGCCCCGCGGCACTATACCTCAAGGCCGACATCGACATGTTTGGCCAGGGTGAGGATGGCATATATCGCATCCCCGCAGAGTTCGAGAGTGCTACGGAGAGCGACGACGACAACGATTTTGACCCCTTCTTCGAGATTGCAACCTTAGATGGTCTCAAAAATGAGGGCGGACACCATACTATATATAATCTAAGTATATATCAGCCCGAGCAGATGCACTCGGCATTTATTCGCCATGCATCTGGCTTCACCGTGCACCACCACATAAACTTCTCAAACTGCCGCACAGCAACAACACATAAGGTGGTTGAGCGAGATGCAAAGTCGTATGGTGCGATACTTGTTGGTCGCATCGATAGTGCCATCTACACGATGGACAATGTTCACGCATACGATTGCAAGGTCTACGGCTTGCAAAAGGTTGGACCCTTAGCAGCTCGTATAGCGGCTAAGCAGTCATACATAAAGAACTGCACAACAACGCGTTGCTATGTTGAGAACTACCAGTGTTGGATTACCGAGCGCTTCGACTCGGGATATATGAACCTCGGTCTGTTCAAGGCGCGCGCCTATGTAGACTACTACCCCCATGGTGAGGTGGGAGGAATGTTCGGATTTGTGCAGAATAGCAGCGAGATAAGCAACTGCCATGTCTATGGTGCAATTATTAACGCCTACGGTCAAGATGATGTCATGGCAACGATGTTGGCACCAGATTGGGGACGCGAGCTTATAGACAAGTATGGCTACTACAAGGTTCCTGGTCGCCATGCCAGCACCTTTATTGGCGACATACGCGCCACGGGCGTCATAAACATCAAGAACTGCACCGCCGACAAGGAGTCGCGCTGCATACGCCAATACAACTGCCACAGCAGTCGCTATCCTCACATCGGACAGTGCTACATCGTAAAGTTTGAGGATAAGGAGGGTTCTGTCACCATCGATGGCGAGTATGTGATGATTGCCGACTGCAACAAGTGGACAGATATTGAGAACGACACCATGCTTAAATAATCCTCCCCGCGGAGATTTTCACGGAGTGTGTTATGCAGGGTTAAAAAACAGCTGAAAAATTTTTATTTATAAGCAAATTTTACTACCTTTGCCTAATTGAATGTCGCTACAAAGCATCAGTCATTTAGGAATATAGCTAAAAATGAATATATCAATCTGCTGTTGCTTTGGTGGCATGATTAACAAAAATTGCAAATTAACAGTTAACTACTAACAATATGGCAATTAAAAACAACGTAATGATCGTACGCCAGAGACTTCTCACAAAACTTGTGAGCCTCTGGAATGAGGGTCAGCTCGTAGAGAAAATCGACCGAGTGCCCATCGAGTTTAGTCCTCGCAACTCACAGGTGCGTGGCCGCTGCTGCATCCATAAGGAGCGTGCAGTTTGGAAGTACAAGTCACTCCCATTGTTGGGTTACGACATGACAGATGAGACCGACGAGCTCACTCCACTTTCAAGCTACGCTCAGGCAGCTATCGACCGCACTCAGATTAAGGATAACATCATGTGTGTTATCGATGAGGCTTGCTCATCATGTGTACGTACGAACTACGACATCACAAACCTCTGCCGTGGTTGCGTAGCACGTGCTTGCTCACACGCTTGTCCTAAGGATGCTATCGAGTTCGATCCCGATACATCACAGGGTAAGATTGACCACAAGAAGTGTATCAGCTGTGGTAAGTGTTTCGCAGCATGTCCCTACCACGCTATCGTTTACATCCCCGTTCCTTGCGAGGAGGCTTGCCCCGTTGGCGCAATCTCTAAGGACGAGTATGGCGTAGAGCATATCGATGAGTCGAAGTGTATCTACTGTGGTAAGTGTATGAACGCTTGTCCATTCGGTGCTATCTTCGAGATCTCACAGGTATTCGACATTTTGCAGTCTATCCGCCGTGGTGAGGATGTTATCGCTATTGTAGCTCCATCAATCCTCTCACAGTACAACGCTCCTACCGAGCAGGTATACGGTGCAATCAAGGCTATCGGCTTCAAGGATGTTATCGAGGTTGCTCGTGGCGCAGAGATTACTACAGAGAAGGAGACACACGAGTTTGCAGAGAAGATGGAGGAGGGTCAGCCATTCATGACCACATCTTGCTGTCCTTCATACATGGAGATGGCACGCAAGCACGCTCCCGAGTTGCAGAAGTATATCTCTTCTACATACTCACCTATGGTCTACACCGCACAGCTCGCACGCGAGAAGTATCCTAACGCAAAGGTTGTCTTCGTAGGTCCTTGTATCGCAAAGCGTAAGGAGGCACGTCGTGAGGATTTGAAGGGATTGGTTGACTACGTACTCACATACGAGGAGACACACGCTATCCTTGGCGGTATGAACATCGAGCTTGGTGAGGCTAACATTCACCCCGTAGATTGCGCATCACGTCGTTCAGCACACGGCTTTGCTGAGAATGGCGGCGTTACAGCAGCAGTTAAGGAGTTGGTTGATGGCAAGATTGACTTCACAACACTCCAGATTGCGGGTCTTAATAAGAAGAACGTTGCCTTGTTGAAGGCCTACGGCAAGACAGGCAAGGCACCGGCACAGTTTATCGAGGTTATGGTCTGCGACGGCGGTTGTATCTCAGGTCCGAGCGTACACACTGCTTACGGCGACGGCAAGAAGACCTTCGATGCTGAGCTGAAGAAGCGATAAATAATCTATGAAGGAGTTGATAGAGCGATTAACGCAGGGTGATAAACTAAATGCAACAGAGTTAGGGCAGTTGCTTAAAAGTGCTGCCACAGACCAAAACGTGCTTCAACTTCTCAGAGACAATGCTGTCCGAACTGCGCGCGCGCAGTTCGGACTTGGCATATATATACGTGGCCTAATAGAACTCTCGAGTTTCTGTAAGTGCGACTGCCTCTACTGCGGACTTAGGCGCAGCAACCGCACTGCCGAGCGCTACCGCCTTACGCACGAGGAGGTTATGGCGTGCTGCAGAGAGGGCTACGCATTGGGCTTCCGCACCTTCGTATTGCAAGGTGGCGAGGATGGCACACATACGGATGAGTGGCTCGCGGAGCTTATCTCAGATATGCGTACCACCTACCCCGATGTTGCAATCACGCTATCGCTTGGCGAGCGCACCGAGGAGTCGTACCGACGACTCAAGGAGGCGGGAGCAAACCGCTATCTGCTACGTCACGAGGCAGCAAACGAGGAGTTATACGCATCGCTACATCCCTCGAGCAAGGGCTTGAAACATAGACTGGAGTGCTTGGAGGCGCTGAAGAGGTGCGGCTACCAGACGGGCATGGGCATGATGATTGGAGTTAAGGGGCAGAGTGTTGACCATATTGTTGAAGACCTCTTACTCATCGACCGCCTGCAGCCCGAGATGGTGGGCATTGGCCCCTTCCTACCACATAAGGCTACGCCACTTGGCGAGGAGCCTGCAGGAGAACTAAACATGGTATTGGCAACTATTGCCATCGTGAGACTGATGCTACCCAAGGCACTGCTACCATCAACAACAGCACTGGCGACACTCCACCCCAGGGGTCGTCTCGAGGGCATACTCTCGGGTGCTAATGTAGTGATGCCCAACCTATCACCCTCGGATGTGAGGGCTAAATATGCCATTTATGAGAATAAGGCCTCGTGGGGCAAGGAGGCGGCCGAGGGGTTAAGTGCACTCGACAGCGAGCTTAGCACCATAGGCTACCACATAGACTATGCACGAGGCGATTTTAACAACTAAAAACACTAACATGAGCAATATTGAATATAATGTAATGTCGGAGCACGCCGCCGAGTTTATCCACGACGGCGAGATACGCGCCACATTAGAGTGGGCACGCGAGCACCGCAACGACCGAGCACTCATCGAGGAGATTCTCGCCAAGGCAGACTTGGGCAAGGGCATCTCACATCGTGAGGCTGCGGTACTTATCGAGGTAGAGGATAAGGAGATTGAGGAGCGCATCTTTGCCATTGCGCGTAAGCTCAAGGAACAAATCTACGGCAACCGCATCGTGATGTTCGCACCCCTGTACCTCTCGAACTACTGCGTGAATGGCTGCGTCTACTGCCCCTATCACGCTAAGAATAAGACTATTCCCCGCCGTAAGCTTACGCAGGAGGAGATACGCCGCGAGGTTATCGCCCTTCAGGATATGGGCCACAAGCGCCTTGCACTTGAGACTGGCGAGCACCCCAAGCTCAGCCCCATTGAGTATGTGTTGGAGTCTATCGACACCATCTACTCTATCCACCACAAGAATGGTGCTATACGCCGTGTGAATGTGAACATCGCAGCGACAACCGTTGAGAACTACACAAAATTGAAGGATGTGGGCATCGGTACATACATCCTCTTTGAGGAGACCTACGATCGCGCTACATACGAGGCACTACACCCCACAGGCCCCAAGAGCGACTGGGCATACCACACCGAGGCTATGGACCGCGCGATGCTTGGTGGCATCGACGATGTGGGCGTGGGAGCACTATTCGGACTCTCGAACTACCGCTACGATGTTGTGGGTATCCTTATGCACGCTGAGCACCTCGAGGCACGCTTTGGCGTAGGCCCCCACACCATCAGCGTACCCCGCATTCGCCCTGCGGATGACATCGACCCAAAGGACTTCCCCAATGCCGTTACCGACGAGGTATTCCGCCGCATCGTGGCAGTTTTGCGCATCGCTGTGCCATATACAGGCATGATTGTATCAACACGCGAGTCGAAGCGTTCGCGCGAGATGGTTCTCGATGTGGGCGTTTCGCAGCTTAGTGGAGGCTCTAAGACATCGGTTGGTGGCTATGCCGAGGGCATTGAGAATGCCGAGGAGTCGGCACAGTTCGACATCTCGGATGAGCGCACATTGGACGAGATTGTGTGCTGGCTCTTGGAGTTGGGCTACATCCCCAGCTTCTGCACCGCCTGTTACCGCGAGGGCCGTACGGGCGACCGCTTCATGTCGTTGGCAAAGCGTGGCCTTATTGGCAACTGCTGCGCACCTAACGCCCTTATGACACTCGCCGAGTACCTTGAGGACTACGCATCGCCACGCGTTAAGGTCGAGGGTTACAAAATGATTGACCGCCTTCAGCAGATTATACCATCAGACAAGGTACGCCGCATCACCCAAGACAACCTTAAGGCAATCCTTGAGGGTAAACGCGACTTCAGATTCTAATACAGTTGTAGAGTATGACACCCCAGACCCCTGCATCCGAAAGAGTACATATCGCCCTACTGGGTCGTACTAACGCTGGTAAGTCGGCGATGCTCAACTGCTTAGCAAAGCAGGATGTGGCAATCGTCTCGGATACGCCTGGCACCACGACCGACCCCGTGCAGAAGCCCATGGAGCTTACGGGCATGGGTGCCGTAGTTATTATAGACACCCCAGGCCTCGACGACAACACCACACTCGGCAAGGAGCGCATGGCACGCACATCAAAAATGTTGGATAGGACCGACATCGCCGTGGTGCTCTTTACCGACGAGGGCATCGACACCGAGCTTCGCATAATTGAGGAGTGTCGCACGCGCGAGATTCCCGTTATTGTGGCACTAAACCAGGTGGATAGAATCACTGACCGCGAGGCACTTATCGCTCGCATCGAGGAGGCAACAAAACTGCGCACAATAGCCACAAGCACCATCACGGGTGAGGGTATTGAGGCTCTGCGCGAGGCAATTATCAACACACGTCCCGCCGAGGAGCGCCTCATCACCGAGGGCTTCTGCAAGGCGGGTGACAGAGTGCTACTCGTGATGCCCCAAGATAAGTCGGCACCCAAAGGTCGCCTTATCCAGCCACAGGTGCAGACCATACGCGAGTTACTCGATAGAGGCTGCATACCCATCTGCTGCACCCCCGACCACATGGCCGAGGCATTGGCAGCGTTGGCTACACCTCCCGAGCTTATCATCACTGACTCACAAGCCTTTAACGAGGTCTATCAGCTTAAGCCCGAGGCTTCGACGCTAACATCGTTCTCTATCCTCTTTGCGCGCTACAAGGGCGACATAGCCCTCTTTACCGAGGGAGTGAAGGCGCTCAAGGGCATAACCGAGGCATCGCGCATACTCATCGCCGAGGCTTGCTCACACACGCCACAGAATGAGGATATAGGTCGCGTGAAGCTACCCCGCCTCCTACGCAAGAAGTTTGGTGAGGGACTCACGATAGACATCGTGGGTGGTGCAGACTACCCCGAGGACCTCACACCCTACGATTTGGTCATCCACTGCGGCGCCTGCATGTTCAACCGCAAGCATGTACTTAGCCGTGTGGAACGTGCTCGACAGCAGGGCGTTGCCATCACCAACTACGGCGTAATACTCGCAGCACTAACAGGCATCCTCGATAGAGTGAAGACCAATTAGTTTTGCAGATTAGGATAAATTGTGTAACTTTGACGAAAATAAAAAGATATGGAGAACGGAAAGATAAAACTGCTTGATCGCAAGTTCAAGATTATGATTCCTGCCGAAGAGATTGACAAGGCCGTGGAGCGCGTAGCCGAGCAGCTCAACGAGCGCTACGAGGGTAAGACCCCCATCTTCCTCGGTGTGCTCTCGGGTGCATTCCTCTTCCTTAGTGACTTGGTGCGAAAGGTAAACTTCGACTCGCGCCTCGCCTTTGTCAAAATCTCGTCATACGAGGGCACGCAGAGCACAGGTTGTGTGAAGCAACAGCTCGGCATCGACTTCGACATCGAGGGTAAGGATATCATCATTGTCGAGGATATCGTAGAGACTGGTCACAGCATGAACTTCTTGCTCGAATACTTGAAGGAGCGCAAGCCCGCAAGCGTGGCTATATGCACACTCTTCTACAAGCCCGAGAAGTTCCTTCATGAGTATAAGATTGACTATGTAGCAATGCCCATCGGCAACGAGTTTATCGTGGGCTATGGCTTAGATTACAACCAGATAGGTCGCAACCTTAAGGATATTTACGTTTTAGATGAAGATTAATCCCGACTTGGAGCTCCTCGAGGGTGGTCGTAAGCTACCCCTTGTCGAGGACTTCTATACCATTCAGGGCGAGGGCTACCACTCTGGTAAGCCAGCATACTTTATACGCCTCGGTGGCTGCGACGTAGGCTGCCGCTGGTGCGATGCCAAGTATACATGGAACCCCAAGGTCTTCCCCCCTACCCCTGTTGAGACAATCGTGGAGCGCGCAGCATCGTGCTCGGCACAGGCCATCGTGATTACGGGTGGCGAGCCACTCTTGTACCCCTTAGGAGAGCTCACACGCCAGCTCCATGCCAAGGGTCTTGAGATATTTATCGAGACTTCGGGCACCAACCCCATTAGTGGTGAGTTTGACTGGATATGCCTCTCGCCAAAGCGCCAGATGCCACCATTGGAGGAGGCACTGCGCCGCGCCGACGAGCTTAAGGTCATCGTTCAGACTAAGGAGGACTTGGAGTGGGCTGTGGAGTGCAGCAAGAGGGTCAACCGCAAATGCCGCCTATACCTGCAGCCAGAGTGGAGCGTCTACGAAGAGATTATTGGCGATATCGTTGAGTGGGTAAAGCTCAACCCCGTGTGGAACATATCTATCCAGACACACAAATTCATGCACATACCCTAATTGCTGTGCTACAACCTAATGGCTTATGAAGGAGACAACGAAGCTACGCATAATAAACTACTTCTGGATTGCACTAACGGCAGTTATTGCAATGTGTACCCTCTATGTCTCAATATTTACCATTCGCGACACAATACGCACAAAGTCTCAAATTCGTGACCTCGACAAAAAGATTGAGACCTACGAAGCTAAGATAAAGCGTGATAGCATATTCATAGAGAGCATAACCAACGACCCAGAGTTTATGGAGAGTTACGCCCGCGAACGCTACCATATGCAACGTCCTGGCGAGACGGTATACATACTTGAATAGTCACACCAATGAACAACAGAAACGCTCCACACAATATAGACAAGATGTGGAGCGTTTATCAATTTAGTGCAAAGTTATAACCTGAAACTACACACCAAACAATACAGTAATATACCATGAACAAGAACATTGTAATACTTATCGCAGCGATAGTAATATCTGCAATCATTGGAGCCTTAACCTCTGTCGTGGCAATCATGGGTCTTGACACCAACACCGTGGTTATGACACCCGCAAAGGATAATCCAGCAAACATCACAGAGGGTAAGCAGCAGATAGTCATAAAGGGCGACAACCCCGACCTAACATATGCTGCAGAGAGTGCCGTAAAGTCTGTTGTACACATCGAAGCTCTCGTAGAGGTGCGCTATGCCAGTCACATAGACCCCTGGATGGAGTTCTTTGGATATGGACCACAGCCCGATAGCACATACGCCCTATCGGGTGGCTCGGGCGTAATAATCTCGGAGGACGGCTACATCGTGACCAACAATCACGTTATTGAGAACGCCGAGCACCTACGCGTGTCGCTATACGATGGACGCGCCTTCGAGGCCGAGATAATAGGCACAGACCCCGACACAGATATTGCACTTATAAAGATTGATGCTGAGGAGTTGGAGGTTATGCCATTTGGCTCGTCAGACGACCTTCGCCTTGGCGAATGGGTACTCGCAATTGGTTACCCTATGGAGCTACAGACAACCGTCACCGCAGGTATCGTATCAGCCAAGGCACGCCACCTCGGAGCGATTGGCACACGCTCGGGTATCGAGTCCTTCATCCAGACCGACGCAGCAGTAAACCCAGGCAACTCTGGCGGAGCATTAGTCAACACACAGGGCGAGCTCGTAGGCATCAACACCATCATCAAGACCTCAACAGGCAGCTATGTTGGCTACTCATTTGCCGTACCTGAGACCATTGTACAAAAGGTTGTTACCGACCTAAGAGAGTATGGCGTGGTGCACCGTGCAGTACTCGGCATATCGTTCGAGGAGATAAACCAGGCATTCATCGACAAGCATGGCAAGAGAGAGGGCATCTACGAAATTGGTGGCATCTTCATAACCAACATAGCGAGGGGTGGAGCAGCACACCAAGCCAACCTCAAAGTAGGAGACATCATAACACACTTCAACGGCACTGAGATTAGCGATACAGCACACCTTCTCGAGCAGATTGGACAGCATCGCCCCGGTGACGTAGTGACACTCAAGATACTACGCGATGGCAAAGAGTATGACGTTGAAGTGACTCTGCTCGATAGATATGGTCGCACCACACCCACCAAAATAGGACGTAAATAATTGAGGTGCAAAACAGAGCCGAGAGAGACAATATATATGTTAGCAGATATTTTATAAAAAAATTAAAAAAAGTCTGTTAAAAATTTCACAGTACAAAATTATTTGCTAACTTTGCACCGATTTTGTGGTAAAGAAATTTGTTCCTCATTACGCCAAATATGTGCGAATGGTTACACATGAAATATACCACGGGAGATTTTAGATTGAGGAGAATTAAGAATTAATTAATAAAAGTTTTAAACTATGGCAACAATTGATTTGGCAAAGTACGGTATCACCGGCGTTGAGGAGGTTCTCTACAACCCCTCATATGAGACTTTGTTCGAGGAGGAGACTAAAGAGGGTCTCACAGGCTTCGACAAGGGTGTAGTAACTGAGATGGGCGCAGTAAACGTTATGACAGGCGTTTACACTGGTCGTTCACCTAAGGATAAGTTCTTCGTGATGGATGAGACCACTAAGGATACTATCTGGTGGACATCTGACGAGTACAAGAACGACAACAAGCCTGTTACTGAGGCTGCTTGGGCTGAGCTTAAGAAGATCGCTTCTGAGGAGCTCTCAAACAAGAAGCTCTACGTTGTTGATACTTTCTGCGGCGCTAACGAGAACACACGCCTCAAGATCCGCTTCATCATGGAGGTTGCATGGCAGGCACACTTCGTGAAGAACATGTTCATCCGTCCTACAGAGGAGGAGTTGGCAAACTACGGTGAGCCCGACTTCGTAGTACACAACGCCTCAAAGGCAAAGGTTGAGAACTACAAGGAGCTCGGTCTTAACTCTGAGACAGCTGTTGTGTTCAACCTCACAGAGAAGATGCAGGTTATCATCAACACATGGTATGGTGGTGAGATGAAGAAGGGTATGTTCTCATACATGAACTACCTCCTTCCTTTGAAGGGCATCGCATCTATGCACTGCTCAGCAAACACTAACGAGAAGGGCGAGACAGCTATCTTCTTCGGTCTCTCTGGTACAGGTAAGACTACCCTTTCAACAGATCCTAAGCGTCAGCTTATCGGTGACGACGAGCACGGCTGGGACGATGACGGCGTATTCAACTTCGAGGGTGGCTGCTACGCAAAGGTTATCAACCTCTCTAAGGAGAACGAGCCCGACATCTGGAACGCTATCCGTCGCGACGCACTCCTCGAGAACGTTACAGTAGACGAGAACGGCAAGATCGACTTCTCAGATAAGTCAGTTACCGAGAACACTCGTGTATCTTACCCTATCTACCACATCGACAACATCGTAGAGCCCGTATCTAAGGCTCCCGCAGCAAAGAAGGTTATCTTCCTCTCAGCTGATGCGTTCGGTGTATTGCCTCCCGTATCTATCCTTACTCCCGAGCAGACTAAGTACTACTTCCTCTCTGGCTTTACTGCAAAGCTCGCAGGTACAGAGCGTGGTATCACTGAGCCTACTCCTACATTCTCTGCATGCTTCGGTGCAGCATTCCTTTCACTCCACCCCACAAAGTATGGTGAGGAGCTCGTAAAGCGTATGCAGGCATCTGGCGCTACTGCTTACCTCGTAAACACTGGCTGGAACGGTACTGGCAAGCGTATCTCTATCAAGGATACTCGTGGTATCATCGACGCTATCCTCGATGGTTCAATCGACAAGGCAGAGACAAAGCAGATTCCTATGTTCGACTTCAAGGTGCCTACATCGCTTCCTGGCGTAGACCCCGCAATCCTCGATCCTCGCGACACTTATGCTGACGTAGCAGAGTGGAACAAGCGCGCAGAGGATTTGGCAGGCCGCTTCGTTAAGAACTTCGCAAAGTTCACAACAAACGAGGAGGGTAAGGCTCTTGTAGCTGCTGGTCCCCAGCTTTAATTTGCGACGATAAGGCAGACATCTACTGCCGCTAACAAAAAATCCCGACAATAAGCAGTACGACAAGTACAGCCCATCGTCGGGATTTTTGTCGAGCGTTGTATCTGCAACCTTCTCCTCACAAATCGTTTCAGGATAAGGGCGCATCTTCGACCTCTCAATCAAAGCCTCGAATGAGCAGTACGACAAGTACAGCCCATCCGAGGCTTTTTCATGTCAAGTCCACATCTGAAACCCTTCTGACGCTAAATTGAGGTTAGAGCGCTAATCACTGTAGCGCATATGGTGTTTAGGGAATTTAGAGAAATTAGGGAAATTAATGAAGTTAGTGTTATAAACAACCTACTAACTCTCTAAATCCCTTAATCTCCTTAAATTCCTTAAACTCCCTAATCTCCCTAATCTCCCTAAATTCCTTATCCCACCCCTTACCCCCCCAAAAAACTCACTTTTTATTTTCGTGTTATGTCAGAAATTGCGACCTTTGGTGTCATAAGCGTAGAAAGCCGAAAACAAAATGACTAACCGAGAGTTCGAAATATTCGTTGAGCGCAGTCGCACAAAGCTCCTCGCCATAGCACACCAATACCTTAGTGCCGTGGCCGATGCCGAGGATGTCGTGCAGGAGGCACTACTCAAGCTCTACGCCATGCGCGACAAGCTCGACGACTACCGCAACATTGAGGCTCTCGCCACGGTGGTGGTTAAGCGTCTGGCGCTAAACACCCTACGCAACGAAAAGCGCCACCCCGCAACGACACTCGATGAGCGCATAACAGCCTCCGACGAGCCGCCATCGCTGGAGCGATACACCGAGCTACTGCAGGCCATCGACACCCTGCCGAGCAAGCAGCAGATGATACTACGCATGAAACACATCGAGGGCTTGGAGGTTGAGGAGATAGCCGACCTCGTGAAGATGAGCCACGATGCCATATACCAGAACCTCAGCCGAGCACGCCGAGCAATATTAGAACAATTCAAAAACCGCAAAGATGGATAAGCTACACTACATAGAGAGTCTCGTAGAGAAATTCCTCGAGGGTCGCACAACGAATGCCGAGGAGCGCGAGCTATACGAGTGGTTCGCTACGGCAGATGTGCCCGACAAGTGGAGCGACCTCAAGGCGATGTTTGCTTGGTATGCCGAGGGCATGCCCGATAAAGCGGCACCCGCGAAGCCCAAGCCACGCATGACAATACGTCGCAGATGGTGGGTAGCAGCAGCAACTGCCGTAGCGGCTTGTGCAGCCGTAGTGGTCGTACTACTCCCCCAAGAAAAGGCAGCACCAAAGGAGCACACCTATAATATATATGAGGGCAGCTACATTGTCGAGGCGGGCGTACGCTACGACGACATAGAGGTTATCGAGGATGACATCGAGGAGCTCTTTGCTCGCGCCGAGGCTATAGAGCTTGAGGCGAACGAGCTTATAGCATGGGCAGACACCAATTTTTAGTAACAATACAGCGCTGTAAATAAAACGATTAGCAAGAATGAAACGACTGATTTTTATTGTTGCACTCCTTGTGGCGACCGTCGCAGAGTGCAGCGCACAGGAGAGGATAGAGGCACTCCTCAAGCGCGACATGCAGAGTAATAAGTATGGCCAGGGACTGCGCGTGGCCGTGAAGCGCGACCCCGAAACTGGCGAAGTCATAAAGCGCGTAACGGAGCTATCAGTAATTGACGACAGGGCATTAGCCAAGGAGTTTATCGAGGCATTCAGGGCGGAGCGCGACTCGGCCGATGTTTGGGAGGAGGAGGGAAATGGCAAGATATGTCTGATAACCGCCGTATACTCAAACCCCAAGCGCATATATCGTCTCGAAACCAACGGCTCGCTGTGTACAGTATACGAACAAGTTATATACAAAGAGGAGTAAGCTACAAATTTTAAGAATTTACAACTATGAGAAAGATATTTTTTATTGCGTTGTCAGCCGTCTGCTTCGTGACTGCGGCACAGGCACAGAAGGTGGTGAGCATAAGTAAAGCTGATAACCACGCCATTGAGTACACGGTTACCGAGCTACGCCACTCGGAGCTTAAGGAGCTTATCTCCACCCTACCCGCAACGGTCACCGTCACCGACGAGGAGAGCGACATAATAACCATTGCAGCGCCCACAAGCGTGTTCCCCTACCTAAAATTCGACTTTAGAGGCGACTCTCTCGCCATCGCTTGCGATAATGATGCCCCAAACAAGGTTATGGCAACACTCAACCAGAACTGCCATATCGAGGTCACCATCCCCTCGCAGAGCCTACGCAGCATCACCAACACCTCAGATATGAATCTCTACTTCGAGAGTGGCAAGTGTGCCAATAAACTCCTTATCACCAACACATTGACTATGGGCATCATCTCGGATGAAATTACCGCAGAGTCAAATATCGAGATCTACAATACGGGCACTATGACCTTGAAGGTGGACAACATAAATACCGAGCAGCTATTTACATTGAACACGGGATACCTCTACATGAGAGGTGCTACAACAGCAAACTCTATCCTACAAAATTCATCGGGCATCGAGAACTCGCTCCTTAATGTTGACTGCCAAAAGTTGGAGATATTGAGTACTGGTGAGGGTATCATCGAGTTCCACGGCATCGCGGACGATGTAACAGTTGCAAACATGGGTAAGGCAACCATCAAGACCTCGAAGCTCAACAACTTCAAGTAGCAGCATAAAAACGACCATAAGCACCATTGCATACATATGCAATATGCACAAATTTACTCTCCTGACTATCAATTTATTGCCTAAAAATTTGGGAAATTGGTGGGGGGGGGTAAATTTGCATAGTGAAACATTAAAACTTACGACCTATGAAAAGACTTTTTTTCGTACTTGTGACATTGGCATTTGTGGCCTGCGATGTTGATGTTGAATTGGGCAATAAGAGCGCTAAGCTCACAGATATAACCATTGAGTGTATCAAGGAGACGCCTACATCCAACAACACAAGCAACCACGAATTCGACACCCACACATACCTTTGTAGTGGAAATATCGGGGGCTTCAGAGGCGACTGCTACATCAGGGTCATGCACGACAACTTTATCGTACATAACGACCACCACCTAACACTCTCTGGCGAGACTATGCCATTTGAGTTTACCTTTGCTCCAGAGTGGGGCTACCTCGACAAGGAAAACCTCAACTTCATTGTCGAAGTCTTCGATGATGAGGGCGACACGCTCTGCAAAACAACGGTCGTAGCACGACACAACTAAAGAGTAGGGAGGCGCACTGCTTCCCTAATTTTTGCTGGTTGTTCCTTTGCTATACGACCTAATAACCAAGCCTACGCCCACAAAGAGTAGCAGCGCGAAGAGCACCGTATCGGCATGCAGGCGGTCGAGACCCATAGCCACAGAGAGGGCCACGGCAAGAACAGGTTGTATATAGGTATATGTGCTCGACATCGTGGGCTTAAGGTAGCGCAACGAGTAGTTGAGCAGGAGGTTGGGCAGATAGGTTGGCACGACAAGGACAAAGGCCGCTGCGGCCCAAAGTTGTGCGTTCATATCCGCAAAGTCACTCTCGATGACCGAGTCGATGCCTATGGGTAGCATCACCGCGGCAGAGATGGTGTATATGGCGCGGAGCACCGTCGTAACACGATACTTCGAGACCACGGGTTTGAAAAACACCATATAGAGCGCCGTTACACAGCCACTCGTAATCATCATCAGATTGCCCCACAGTTCCGACTCTTCGTGCGTGGGGCTATCGCTCGTAATAACAACCGCCACAGCACCCGCACATCCAATAATAAGGCCCGCGACCTTGCGCGTAGTAAGTCTGTCGACACGCGCTAAGACAGAGACGACAAGAACGATAAGAGGCGTTATGGTGGCGATGATGGAGCCGTCGATGGGCGAGGTACGCGAGAGGCCGAACATCATCATCACCTTGCGCACGACACCCATAAGGAGCGCTGCGAGAATCATAAGCCACCAGTCGCTACGCGCTATGCGTTCGCGACCCTGCCATATAACAGGTATCCACGACAATAGCGCCGCCACTACGAGCGAGGCTGTAACCATGGCGAGTGGCGATATGTACTTACCCAACAGAAGGTTGTAGAATGGATAGTCGCACGCCCATACAAGGTTGCAGAATATTAGGGCTATGTGCGCCCGTATAATGCCTTTATTTTCCATGCCCGTGTTAATGGCAAATTCTGCGCCACTACGGATGATAGCGCAACAAACAACTGAGCCATTAATTGAGCCATTATAATATGAGCGACGAAGTGCCCACCACCATATGGTGACGATAGAAAAATCGGATGTGGCCAAGATGTTGCCAAAGGTAGGGTTGAAGACTGAAAGAAAAACGCTAACAACTTGATTTAAAGTCATTAGCGTCTCTTTTCATGTGGTGCCACCGGGAAAAGAGTTTCATTCCTAAATAGCTCTATATCTTTGTGTTAAAGAATCGCAACAAACGTAATCTCCCGCTATTGCTCCACCTAATTTCTGCACCATTTTGCAGTGTCTCGCAGAGTCGAGTCCCTACTTCGATGCAAAGGTAGTGCAAGCCGAGAGAAGAACAAAATAAATGGGTTTATTTTTTCATCCGAGGCGCCGCCTACCTTCGGCGAAGCCAAAGTACTGAAATTATTTGAAACAGAAATAGGTACACTAAAATTTGTTCCACCTAAGTTCGGAATCCCTACTTTGCGTATTTAACTATATGTGAGAACTGCTTATCTGGGCTAATGTTGCTCACACCTTAACCTATCATAAAATATAGAAAAAGTGCGGTTTTTACATATTATATGATAGGTTGAGCAAAAGCATTCTAAATAATAATTATTATTTAGGATCTCTTTGTGATACAAAATCGTGATCAAATCCAGGAGGTGTATTTTTAAAGTCTTCCTTGTTTTGGAATAATGTGGCCTGTCGTTGAAAATCACGTAATGATTTTGTATCAACAGTAAATGTAATTATAGTATCATTGTTACCACCCTTGATTTTTACAGGAGTCATTTCAACTGAGCGCTTTGGCATAGATAGTCTTGAATCACCATAATCGGATGTATTTGCTTGAATAAAATAGCAATGCAAGTCTCTACAAGTCGATTCAACTATGTTGCTATAATAATATGTATCTTTATTATATTCTATAGCAAACATAATGTCTATTTTTGATCTAAAAAGGGAACGATGGAGGACATCAGCCAGTTCATAACAATTAAATACTGTAAATTGCACCCCTTGCCAATTTACTAAATGATAAATATAATGAGATAGTATTGGAACCTGTTTTCTGTATTTTAATATTTCTCTACTCTCATCAGGTGAATAATGATTCTTAAGTCTTGGGAGTATGAAGACCTCTTTATTCCCTCTGTATATATATGGTAGAAAAACTACTGAAAAATTATAGCATTTATTATTTGATACAATATGCTCAATACCCGCAATTATCAATTGTTGCTTCCTCCTTGAATGTTCGGCGTAAGTTATTAATAGTTCTTTAGGCAAACTAACCTCTGGAAGAATCAGACAGTCAACCTTTTCTTCTGTTGACAAATTTATCAAATGAAAATGCCTTTCTCTTTTTACAGAATTAAGGATAGGTGTACCTTTAATAGCTGATATTATATCATTATTGTCGATTTTGATATTAGATAGTGCAACCTTTATTTGTTGTCTAGCATTCTCATACTTGTCATCCTTACAAATGAACTTTGGGATATCAACTTCTTGTTTTTTATCATTATTTTTCAATTCAATGTATTTACATTGGGATAAATTTATATCACTACATAAATCATATGTTATCAGTTCATCTATTAATTTCTCAGAATTAAAAGAAGAATGAGTATCAGAAAAGTTTTTTATATAATTAAATAGGTTGATTAAACTTATTTCGTGAGTATGTATTTTACGAGGATTAATATACGGTGCTACTTGATTAATTGTTAAGTTGATATTGCCACTGGTCAGTAACTCATTATATATATCAGAAGAAATAATATTATTTATTTTATAATCTGTATAAATTATAACAGGGAATGGGGTATAATGTTGTCTAATTAAATAAGTTGACCTAAGTTTACGAGGCAAATCCATGTGTTCTATACCATCTATCATATCATAATTTAGTGCCATCGCCATATATTTACAATATGTACAATGCTTCTGCAATGAATTTCTTATTAATGGGGTATTAGTGTCGCAATCTTTAATTTTAATTAAATCTATCTGCTTACAAATGGAATTTTCAAATTTTCGAATAGCATCCGTGTCATTTGTTACAACGAAATAAGTGAATACCTTTTCCCAAAGAGAATACATGTCTATTAACCTATTTCCTGTAAAATACTTAAATAGGTCTTCTTTTAGATTTGTATTAGCGTTATCTCTGCAGATTATTTCTTTTTTTATTTGCTTGGTCAAAAATACAGAAACGCCATACTTACTATTTTTAATACCAGATATTTCTCTAAACTTATTGATTGTATCATCGTAAATTATATCAAACCCTCTACTATTTAGGGTCTCATTTGTGTCATCCTCTGGCAAAAACCAAAATGCACTACTATTCTCGTCTAATCTTTTTTGGAAATTATCAAGTATTGCCAAAGAATGATTAGGTGCAAAATAGAATAGTTTTAATTTCTGACTATTTATATAGAGGTTACTATGCGAGCGTAATTTATAGCGTTTATTTTCCTTGTTATTATTGTCAATAACTTTCTCAGGAATAAGTGGAGAGCCTTCTTCATAGAGGAATTTTTCATCAAACCAATCTTCATTATTATTTGGTTTGACATTTCCTAACACCATGAAAATATCATCTACATACCTACCATAATATATAGGATTAAACCGTTCTTTAATTTCTTTATCAAAATCAGACAAATACCAATTAGCAATTATTCCTGCCGATAACATACCTATTGGAAGTTGTGGAAATTTACTTTTTCTTCCATTAACCCCGTCTAATACATTTTGATACCTAACATAAATTCGTTCAAGTATGGCTGTTAGAAATAAGTTGGAATTTTTGCTCTGTAAAATTTCTTGGATTTTACAGAAATCAATCTGTGAAGTTGGATAAAATCTCTGAATATCAAGACAAACTAATAATACATCGTTTTTATGTTGAGTTTGTTCACGTGCTATTTTTATTCCATTATCGCGCCACTTTTGATATTTATCAAAATATCTTTCGAAAAGATAATGACCACGTTTAATTCCATATGAATCACCATCTGTTTCAAAAACTAAAGAGTTTCCGTAGCAATCATTTTTAATTTGACTATCGATTAGCAAAAATCCCTCTTTCATCATCCATAGAACATCTATTAAGTAAATTTCAATAGGTGCATCCATATAAAAATTGTAATCTTCCTTTGTCAAATCAATGTTATTAAACAAACCGCACACATCATTACGAACGATATTTGCATTGCCAAGTTTTTTAGTAGGTACTTTCTTTGGCAGGATATATGTACTAATCTTTGAAAGATATTTATCTATATTATCGTTAATAATATCCCTTCGTAGTTCTTCGAATAACAACTCTATATTTTTGTTATATTCAAAGTCCGCAAGTTTTATTCTTAGTCTTAAGTTAAAACTATCATTGTAGACATGAGTTTTGAGCTTTCTATAGGCCTCTTTTATCTCTTCCAAGGTTATTAGTTTGTCCTTCATAGTCCGTCTTGCTTTATTGCTTTAGCGTTATAGATATTATGTTATAGAGAATCTTTCAAAGTAATACCCTTTGCTGTCAAACGGTATTTTTGTTTTGGATGATTGGGCTTGTCTGGATGTATCATCTCCACATACCCATCAAGCATTGCTGGTTGAATGGTATGTTTCTTAAAATACCCTTTTGACTTGTATACTTGCTTGTATAGTAACTTGTACACTTTCAAAATCTCATCAACAGACAACTCAGCATCTCCTATACTATGTATCAATCTATTAACTTGGTCACTAACTTGTACACTTTCTTGTTCAATGAATGCCGACAGGGTGCCATCTTGCACACTTATAGGCAAAGTAATACGGATAAAGTTATCTGTAAACTTGAAACAATCTTCGCCATAAGCACGCAAGATACGAGGAATACCAGAACCTAACGACTCTACCAATTCCACATCGCGATAGATACGCATCAATTCCTTATTGCGCGGGATAGATATGCCGTTAAAGAACTCCTCTCTCGTGAGAGATTCGGGCAAGCGACCAGCTGAGGTTATCTCAAGTCTGTCGGGGAATATCTCAAATTTGGGCGGTACTTCAAACGAGTAGTCGTTATGTACGATAGCATTGATAACAGCCTCGCGCAAGGCAACCTTATTCCACAATGGCGTTTCAATACGCTCCATCGGGGTTATCGTTGCTGCTACCTTGTTCTCAATATCCAACTTTGATAATACACTCTTGGTCGCCTTGATAAGAGAGCAGTATCCATACTCGTTGTTCTCTACCAAATCGCAACGGTCAAGGCTTGAATACTTTGCCACCTTGATTGAATTGCCATTCTCATCTGCCAACAGATAAGCCACATAATTGTACTTGCCATCATCTGTAAGCAACTCTAATGTACGCTTGAAGTTATCATTGAGTCTCTTGCCACGCTCATCATAATAGATACGCAATTGCTCAAAACTCAAATCTTGACGGTTAGACACAATACGCCCGATTGAATTGCGTGTACGCATCGCAAACAGACGGTCTATCTGCTCTTGAGGCATAGGCTCGGCAGATGTTCCAACGCGCATATATGCACCGCGTGGCGTCATTCCATACTTCGTTTTGAAATATGGCTTCTCAATACCACTAGCTACCGTAACTTTGATAATGCTACGCCCATCCCTTTGCTCTTCAGCAATATCGAACAATCCCATAGCCGAAGGTGAAATGTTGTGCTTGATGCGGTCTTTCAACCTAAGCATACAATCATCCACATCGTTCACGCCCACAGTTGAGCCATCCTTATCAATACCGATATAGATGTATCCACCCTCCTTGTAGTTAAGGAACGCCACAACCTCCTTCTCAATATCAAGCTCCGAGGTTAATTCTCTTTTATATTCTATGCGATTGGTTTCTGACATACTAATGTTAAGTTTTAATTATATGACTATTTTTCCTCATTAAAGAATAACTGGTAAGTCGGATCGTAGCCATGTCGT
>JAZRAW010000041.1:0-4643 GCA_045634765.1 Alistipes sp. | reverse complement strand
AGGGGCTGCGACACGCTGCGTGCCGTTAACGATGTCGAAGGCCGTAGAGTAGGCATCCGCTGCGGGGTAGTACTCCATAAGTCGGCACACCTCGGCGATATATCCCGTGAGCCACACATCGTCGGCATCGAGCAGCGCTATATAGTCGCCCTTGGCCTCCGCAATACCACGGTTGCGTGCTGCGCTAACGCCGCTATTTGGCTGAGTGATAAGGCGTATGCCCGCCTCGGGGTGCTCAGCGATGATGCGCTCGACAATGGCGCTCGACCCATCCGTAGAGCCGTCATCCACAACGATAATCTCACCTGGTGCGAGGCTCTGCTCCACCACCGAGCGCAGTGCACGCTCCACCTCCGCCTCCTTATTATATAGCGGCATCACAACCGAAATGCGCGCCGACTCCTCGGTCTGCACCTTGCGGCCGAAACTCAGTATTTCGGGTGCGTGGTTGAGGCGCTTATCCTCGGGTAACCACTTCTGTATGTCGCCATAGTGGCTGCGCAGGTAGGTCTCCAAGTCGCTGGGTGCCCACACCTCCATAGCGCCCAACTTGCGACGCTCGGGGTTGTTAATCGCCTCCACAGCAATCATATCCTTGGGCATGCGCACGATGTTGTAGTACTTAGCATCCGTGCCGTTATAGCGCGTAAGCTCTCGCTTTAATTTGTTGTATACCTGCTCTTTACTGTGTGTTGCTGTTGCGAGGCGTATTGCTAAGCACGACAACCAACTCTTGGGCAACACGACACCGTTATTCGCTCTTCCGAACCACCTCCATAGCCATACGCTCTTTGCCATGAAGCAGTTCACCCAGAAGCCCACTTTGGCGCGCTGCTTGCGGCGTAGTGACCCATCGTCGGGCACAAGGTCATAGGGGAAGATGTCTATATAGATACCCTCCTCGATGGGCATGCCCACCCACTCGCGCTCCACGAAGCGGGTGTCACGCTTGCGCACCTTGGCGAAGTAGAAGGGTGTGTCGTGCTCCGTTGTAAACTCCTGAAGCACATAGCCTTCGCCGAGGAGTGCGGGTGCCTCGCGGAGGAAGCGCTCATAGTTGTCGCGCGTCATGCCGAGGTCGACATCATCATCCCAGGGCACTATATCCTCGAAGAAGTGTGCACCTATGGCTGTGCCACCCTGAATGAAGTAGGGTATGCCCGCCTTATCGCAGACGCGCACCACCTCGCGAAGAACATCGTATAGCTCCTCGTGCAGCTGTCGTAGTATCTCGGCGTTATATTTCATTACATGTTGTGTACTAAAAGGTTACAGCCGCGGATGTCGCTGCCGGCAATGCGCCCCTCAATCATGAAACTACCATCCTCGTACAAGCGCCCCATGTCCTCGGTCTGGATAAAGGCGCACGACGAGAGGTTGGCAAGGTCTATAATGTCGATGCCACCGCGTGTGGGGGTGTGGTCGAAGGGGTCGTTAACATCGCGCACCAACACGCGCATCCACTTCGGCGCGCGGAAGATGCCCTCGCCTGCGGAGTATGCCTGCGATGTAAGCTCCGCCATGCCGTACTCCGAGTGTATGCGCTCCACGCCAAAGCCCTTGGTGAGGATGGCGTGCAACTCGCTCTTTGATAGCTCCTTGCGGCGACCCTTCATGCCGCCCGTCTCCATGACTATGGTGTTCTGTAGTTTGGGTGCGTACTGCTCTGCCACATCCCACAAGGCATAACTTACGCCAAGCAGAATCTTGGGCTTGGGGTCCGCTTCAATATCGGCGATAAGACGCTCATAATCATTGAGATAAAAACCTCCCGAGCCGCACTCCTTGATAAGCGTATCGACCATATATACTAACGACGAACCCTCACGCTCCAAGTAGTTGGGTAGTAGGCCGTAGATGCTCCACTTCGCGGGCTCGCCATAGAACTCTTTGAAGGCTGCGGTAAAGGTCTTGCGGTAGGCCTCCAACGATGCCATCATGTGGCGTGAGGCTACGGTAGAGCCGGTGTTGCTCGAGGTGAAGACAATCTCGGGGGCCTCCGTGCCACAATATACATCGGTCGACTTGAAGAGGCGTATCGGCATAAAGGGTATCTCCTCAACGCTCTGCACCTCTGCGGGGTCGATGCCGAGTAGCTCCACATATCGGCGATATGGCTCGCAGTGCTCGCTCTGGTAACGAAATAGCTCAAGGGCGCACGCTTCGAACTCCGCCTCGGAGCCGATGGAAAGTATGTTGTCGATGTTTAACATATTCTGTGTCGTATAAACTCTAACCCACAAAGTTACATTTTTTCTGCGATAATGCCAACAAATATCGGTATTTGATAAAAATAACGCTGCAACCTCTTGTATTTTGCGCATGTTTTTGTATATTTGTAATTTGAAACACATGAAACTATGAGTAAGAGACTTAAGATAGGTATTACACAAGGTGACACCAATGGTGTTGGCTGGGAGGTAATCCTTAAGATATTTTCAGATAATCGCATCGCGGAGTTGTTCACCCCAGTCATCTATGGCTCTGGTGTCGCTGCGGCATACTACCAGAAGCGCTTGAATGACATAGAGCCTGTGAAGTTTGTGGTTGTCGATAGCGGAGAGTCTGCACAGCAGGGTCGCGTAAACCTCGTTGAGTGTGGCGCAAAGGAGCTCTCGGTGACACCAGGCAAGCCTTCAAAGGCGGGTGGTGAGGCTGCAGCTGCGGCACTTAATAGGGCGATTGAGGAGCTTAAGGCGGGTGATATTGACGCTTTGGTGACTGCGCCTATCGACAAGGAGATGATTCAGAGTGAGTCGTTCTCATACACTGGTCATACAGAGTTCCTTGCAAAGGAGCTTGAGGGTGAGCCTCTTATGATTATGACCTCGGAGCTTATGCGCGTAGGTCTTGCGACAATCCATGTCCCCGTGGCGCAGGTGGCAGAGTCACTCTCGAAGGAGCTTATCGTCGAGCGCATCAACCAGATGAATGCCTCTATGCGTCAGGACTTTGGCGTTGTTCGCCCCAAGGTGGCAGTATTGGCACTCAATCCCCACGCTGGTGACGGTGGCCTACTCGGCAAGGAGGAGCAGGAGATTATCAAACCCGCTATTGTTGAGGCATACGAGGCTGGCGTATTGGCATTTGGCCCCTTCGCAGCAGATGGCTTCTTTGCTTCGGGTCAGTTTAAAAACTACGATGCCATCCTCGCCATGTACCACGACCAGGGTCTTGCGCCATTTAAGACGCTTACACCCAACGGCGTTAACTTCACAGCGTCGCTCTCGGAGGTGCGCACATCGCCCGACCATGGCGTAGCGTACGACATTGCGGGTAAGGGCGTAGCGGACGAGCAGTCTATGCGTAACGCTATTTATGACGCTATCGACATCGTGCAGCGCCGCAGAGAGTGGGCGGAGTGGAATGCCAACCCCTTGCAGCACTTCGAGCGCGAGAAGGGTCGTGATATCTCTATCAAGGATTTGCCAGAGCAGGAGCATAACGACTAAAGGGTTATGTTGCAGAATATTATTAGGGTAATATTCATTGTAATGTATGCAATAGTATTATCTGGATTCGTAATTTTTGGAATAGGAGAGATTAGAGACGGTAGTGTTCTGATGACTTGTCTGTGTGCACTTGGAGGAGTATTTTCTATACATCGTATAGTGTACTATGCCAAGGGTCTCTCGCAAAAACGCGAAGAAGAGTAAAATGAGTAAAACAAGGAGTGCAGCTGAGTAGTAATCCGTCTCGTTATTGTGGAGCTACGAAGGCACTCAAAACATAAACAATTAAAAACAATTATTATCATGGTTAAAGTAACCTTCCCCGATGGCTCGGTAAGAGAGTTTGCCAAAGGGACTACTGCCTTTCAGGTGGCAGAGAGCATCAGCCCTCGTTTAGCTGCTGACTCACTCGCAGCCGAGGTAAACGGCGCAACTGTAGATATGATGCGCCCTATCGACAGCGACTGTTCGATTAAATTCTTCAAGTGGGACGACGCAGAGGGTAAGCACGCCTTCTGGCACACATCTTCACACCTCTTGGCTGAGGCGTTGGAGGCTTTGTATCCCGGTATTAAGTTCGGTATCGGTCCCGCTATTGACAACGGTTTCTACTACGACGTAGACTCGCCCGTAGCGATTACGGAGGCTGACCTCGAGAAGATTGAGGCAAAGATGGTGGAGCTCTCACGCAACAAGGAGGCTCTCGTGCGTACGGAGGTCTCTAAGGCTGATGCGCTCAAGACCTTCACAGAGAAGGGCGACCAGTATAAGGTTGAGCTTATCACAGACCTTGAGGATGGTACCATCTCGTTCTACACTAACGGTGCATTTACAGACCTATGTCGTGGTCCACATATCCCCAACACGGGTTATATTAAGGCTATCAAGCTTACATCTATCGCAGGTGCATACTGGCGTGGTAACGAGAAGAACAAGATGCTTACTCGTATCTACGGCGTATCGTTCCCTAAGAAGTCGATGCTCGACGAGCACCTCGCATTGTTGGAGGAGGCTAAGAAGCGTGACCACCGTAAGCTCGGTAAGGATCTTGAGTTGTTCATGTTCTCACAGCGCGTAGGTCAGGGTCTTCCTATGTGGTTGCCCAAGGGTGCAGAGTTGCGCGACCGCTTGGAGCGTTTCTTGCGCCAGATTCAGAAGGAGTATGGCTACCAGCAGGTTATCACTCCCCAC
>JAZRAW010000040.1:0-45942 GCA_045634765.1 Alistipes sp. | reverse complement strand
GCAGGACCTACTGGAGGTGAGGGGTTTGCGGCACCACCTTTGATCTGCAATTTAATAAATGCAGCAACCTCTTTTGCCATAATTTTCCTTGGTTAATTATTCTTTTTCAACTTGTGTAAAGCTCAACTCCATAGGAGTCTTGCGGCCAAAAATCTTCACACTAACGGTGAGTTTACGATGCTCGTTGTCGACACTCTCAATGGTACCTTGGAAGCTTGAGAATGGACCGTCCGTAACTTTGACGGTCTCGCCGACGAAGAACGGAGTCTCGTTCTCCTCCTCCTTCTGACTTAGCTCATCGACAAGTCCGAGAATACGACTAACCTCATGTGGACGTAGAGGTGTAGGATTCATCTTACGACTATCTTCCTTGGTATCACCCAAGAAGCCAAGTACATTAGGAATGTTGCGAATGATGATTGGTATTTGTCCAACGAAGGCAGCCTCAATCAAGACATAGCCTGGATATGAGACCTTCTCCTTTGATACTTTCTTTCCGTTTCGGATTGTGTAGACCTTCTCGGTCGGAATAAGAACTTGTGATATATAATCCTCAAGATGACTGTGACGAATCTCGGCCTCGATATACTCCTTGACCTTCTTCTCCTTGCCACCTATAGCGCGGACTACATACCACTGCTTTGAAATCTCTCCCATTGCTAATAAGCACTAAAAATAAACAACTTGTTATCGCAACAAGCTGTATACTCCTGTCATAAGGTTGTCAAATGCCGAATCCATGGCGAGCACAACCAAAGCAAAGATCACAGATGCAACAAGTACAACCTTGGTTGAGCCAATGAGCTGCTCCAACGAAGGCCATGTCACCTTGTGAACCAATTCGTTATACGAATTCTTGAAATACTTAAACATATCTTATTCTTTTTTTAATTAGCAGGAGCAGAGAGATTCGAACTCCCATCAACGGTTTTGGAGACCGCTATTCTACCCTTGAACTATGCTCCTAAGTAAGAGGCAGGCAGAACCTGCCTCTTTGTATAGTATCTAAGTATCGTGAGATTACTCGATAACCTTGATTACCTGACCTGCACCTACTGTACGACCACCCTCACGGATTGCGAAACGAAGACCCTCGTTCAACGCTACAGGGTAGATCAACTCTACAGTGATAGTTACGTGGTCACCAGGCATAACCATCTCTACACCCTCTGGAAGCATCACCTCACCAGTGATATCCATTGTACGGAGGTAGAACTGAGGACGGTACTTGTTGTGGAATGGTGTGTGACGACCACCCTCCTCCTTCTTGAGGATATAAACCTCAGCGGTGAACTTGGTGTGAGGAGTGATTGAACCGGGCTTAGCAACAACCATACCACGCTTAACCTCCTTCTTATCGATACCACGCATCAAAAGACCTACGTTGTCACCAGCCTCACCCTGATCGAGGAGCTTACGGAACATCTCAACGCCAGTACATGTTGATGTACGGATCTTCTCGTCCAAACCGATGATCTCAACGGGATCACCTACGTGGATGATACCAGTCTCGATACGACCTGTTACAACGGTACCACGACCAGTGATTGAGAATACGTCCTCAACAGGCATCAAGAAAGGCTTCTCATTATCACGAGGAGGCAACTGGATGAACTCATCAACGTTTGCCATCAACTCCATGATCTTCTCCTCCCACTGTGGCTCGCCGTTCAAACCACCAAGAGCTGAACCACGGATAACAGGAGCGTTATCGCCGTCGAAGTCGTACTTAGAAAGAAGGTCACGAACCTCCATCTCTACGAGGTCAAGCATCTCAGGATCGTCAACCATATCACACTTGTTCAAGAACACGCAGATACGAGGAACGTTAACCTGCTTTGCGAGAAGTACGTGCTCGTTAGTCTGGGGCATAGGACCATCAGTAGCAGCAACTACGAGGATCGCACCGTCCATCTGAGCAGCACCAGTAACCATGTTCTTAACGTAGTCGGCGTGACCTGGGCAGTCTACGTGAGCATAGTGACGGTTAGCTGTCTGATACTCTACGTGAGAAGTGTTGATGGTGATACCACGCTCCTTCTCCTCAGGTGCGTTGTCGATAGAGTCGAATGAACGAAGCTCTGAAAGACCAGCCTTAGCAAGAACAGTTGTGATAGCAGCAGTAAGAGTAGTCTTACCGTGGTCAACGTGACCAATAGTACCGATGTTCACGTGTGGTTTCGAACGATCGAATTTTTCTTTTGCCATAGTAATATAAGTATTTAAGTTTTTAAAGTTACTTTGTTTTGCAACAATTGCGCGACACTACATCGACCATTCAAAGGCCTCGAGCATCACACAGTCTTCTTTGAGCGGAAGACGAGGCTCAAACTCGCGACCCGTAGCTTGGAAGGCTACTGCTCTATCAACTGAGCTACTTCCGCAAAAATACACCGTTCAGAGTATGCCCCACTCATCTCTGAGTGACAACTTTGCATCTCCGACGGCGTCGTTTTGTTTTGTGGGAAGAGATGGATTCGAACCACCGAAGGCTAGCGCCAGCAGATTTACAGTCTGCCCCATTTGGCCACTCTGGTATCTTCCCAATATTTAAACCCCTCATTGAGGGGTCTTGCTTTTTAAGAGCCGATGGAGGGATTCGAACCCCCGACCAGCTGATTACAAATCAGCTGCTCTGGCCAACTGAGCTACATCGGCGTTTCTCTTAACGGGTGCAAAGGTAAGAACTTTTTTTTAATCTGCAAACTTTTTGCAAACTTTTTTCAAAAAAAATTCATTTTTACTCTTTCAAAGAACTTTTTGCCCCTTTTTAACCCCTGTTTCAGGGTCTCGGCGCAAAATCGAGTGCAAATATACAACTAATTTATTAATCACGAAATAGTCTAACAACTTTTTTTTGCTTTAACCCACATTTTTTTAGCATATCTGCCTATTTTTAATCTATACCTATATTTATATAATATTAAATAGGGACTCACTTCAGATGAAAATTTCTCACAATCGGCTAAGGTTATACCCCTATTCGGAAGATTGATAGAAAATATAGGGCATAAATTTGGCAACTACCCCCTAAGTGATTATCTTTGCATCCGGAAATTTCGAAGTGAAATAACTATTAAACTATAAAAACTATGAAAGTAGAGCAGAACAAGATGGTGAGCGTAGATTACAAGCTCACTGTAGATGGTCAGATTGCAGATCAGTCACAGCCTGGTCAGCCTTTGGAGTTCATTTGCGGCATGGGTATGTTGTTGCCCAAGTTCGAGGAGGCAATCATGGGTAAGGAGCCCGGCGAGTCTGTAGCATTCACACTCGAGGCTAAGGATGGTTACGGCGAGGTTATCGCTGAGGCTATCGTTGAGTTGCCTAAGACCGTATTCATGATGGATGGCAAGGTTGCAGAGGACATCCTCTTCGTAGGCAGCCAGATTCCTATGGCTACAGCAGATGGTCAGCACATGATGGGCGTCGTTAAGGAGGTTAAGGAGGAGACCGTTATGATGGACTTCAACCACCCTATGGCTGGCAAGACCCTCAACTTCGAGGTTACTGTAGTTGACGTACGCGACACACAGCCTGAGGACCTCGCACAGTTTATGGGCGGTGGTTGCAGCTGCGGCGACTGCGGTGGCGGTTGCGGTGACCACGAGTGCGGCGATGGCTGCGACTGCAACGGTTGCCACTAATAGGCCTCTCCAATAGGAACTATATGATGGTGCTGTCCACACGGGCAGCACCTTTTATTTTGTGGTCTGTCATATTTTTTGGGTAGGGTCGGTTGGGTGATTAAGGAGGTTAAGGAGTTTAGAGAGTTTAAGGATATTAGGGAAGTTTGATTACCGACGCCCTACTCTCTTATCATGACAGCGGGAGCATGGTCCGCCCAAATAAAAAATCTGCCCGATGCAATGCACCGAGCAGATTTCTATTATGTAGCAGTTGTAACTACTTTACAGACCAAGTACCGCCACCCTTATCCCAAGTTCCATCCTTCACAGTATAGAGATTCTTACCGTCGGTAGGAGTCTTGAGGTCAGATGTCTGATTCCATTTATTATTCCAGTTATTAGCTGTAGTATTTGGATTCATACGGCAGAAGATGACATTGCAACCATAGTCGTAACCCTCGGGAAGATGCACCTCATAGGTACCATCACCCACTGCGGTCATGCTAACCCACTTCTCGCCAACAGTACCACCCCAGAAGTAAGCTGCAAAGCGAGCATTAGACTGAGTCCAGTTGCTATTAGGCTTGAGGTAAACGACCTTCTCTGTTACCTCGGGCTCCTCCTGCTTAGGCTCCTCACCGCTCACAGTCTGCTCAGTAGCAGTATTGTAATCTTCACCATCCTCCATAATATAGATAGCCTTTGTAGATATGTTGAAGTAGATATCGTAAGTACCATCTGCCTCAAGACACATATCAGCGCCATTGTTCGTAGTTTTAATATAGTGGTTAGCCTTGATGTAGTTTACATCGCCAGCACCATACTTATCAGTCCACTCTGTTGCTGGTTTACGTACAAGGAAGCCTTCAGCAGCCTTAAGTGCAACATTCTCCAAAACAACAACATTAGCATCAGTAGTTGTGAGCATAGCCCTATCAGCCCATGAACTAAACGCACCTACGAGAGCCCACTCTGAATCTACACCAGGAGTTACCTCACCGGGCTGCCCGGGTTCCTCACCACCATCAGGCACAAGTGTACCGTTAGCGGTCTGCTCTGTAGCTGTTGTGTAGTCACCATCTGCCTCAACAAGGTATAGTTTGCTGTACTCAGCGCCCTCAGCATACTCAAAATATACATCATAAGAGCCACTCTTAGCAACCACGACATTGCTACCATTGAAGTAAGCCTTCATCCACTTGTTAGCCTCAAGGTTATTGATACCGCCACCATAGCTTGTATCCCAGGTCTTTGAGTCTTTAATCTTAATCTCGTCGCCAGACTTAAGCTCTACACCCTTAGCAACAAAGAGATTTGCGGCATCAGTAGCAGTCATAAGTGTATCACCCCAGTTGTTGAATGAGCCAGCCAATGACCATACGATAGGCTCGACAGCTGGAAGTTCGGAGACAGCGCTACCTGCAGCTACGATACAATACATAGAGCGTGCTGGCACGAAGTATACGTCATAAGCAGCTGCATCTGCAGTCTTAATGTCGTTTTCACCAGAGTACAACCACTCGCCACTATTCACAGCAGCAGCGGTACTACTACCCTTAGCGTTGTTCCAACCCTTATTCTGTACGAACTTGAAACCATCGTTAAGACCTGTGAGGTTGTAAGCTACAAGCACATCACCCACCTCATACAATGGCTCAGGGTTGCCAGCCGCCCAACCGTTGAAAGCACCAGCAATACCCCAAGTAGTTGACACCGCATAAGGCATTGTAAGCTCACCGAGGTTGTATATCTTACCTGCGCTCCAATTAATTATTGTCTCCTTGCACTTTACGCCATCGATATAGTAGGCAAGCACAGCCTCGTCAACATGCTTATTGGGAACTACCGATACCCAATTCTCGCCTGTCTGCGTACGGGTTATCGAGTTTGTATATTGACCCTCAGATGTATAGAAGAATGTTGGTTTTTTCTCTTCATGGTTGTTATCCAAGGTGATGGTCACGCTGCCTGTGCCGTTATATGTATAGTGCAAAAATGAGTTAATCGCTTGTAGCTTAATAGGTTGTGTATTATCAAAATTCTCAAACTCATCCTGCGTAACAACACCCTTCTTGCCTAAATCTGAGTAGAAATCAGGATCGTACTTTAATGTCACCACTCCGCCTAAAATACTCTTCACATTCTTATCGAAGCATGTAAACTTATTAGGTTCAGACTCGCTATTAACGAACTCATACCCTACAACGTCATCGCCAATGTAATGGTAGGCCATAATGGTCTCGTTACCCTCCCATGCGGTATTCCACATCTTTGATTCCTCATCGTAGACAACATCTGCACGAGTAGCGTCATTAGCAATCTCGGCATAGAAAGACAAACCCTCCTCCTGGGCTGCCTCAACTGAGGTGTTATCCTCAGTACAAGCTGCTGCACCCAACATAACCAGTGCAACAAGCATCAAATTCCAGAACTTTTTCATTGTTTCTCTGCTCATTAATTGGTTAAACATTGGATTACCACTCCACATCCTCTTCGCCATAAGATGGGCCTTCGAAGCCAGCCTCGTTGCTCGCCTCAAAACCTCGCTCAATAGCGACATCTACGATCTCCAGGGTGGGAGCCTCGTAGTTGGTACGGCACGCCGCATCCATTAAATTTGATAAAGCTTTCATTTTTTTTGTTTATTTTAGGTTATTTCTGTATTTCGAACGTAGTTCGGGTAATATTGTGCAAAGATAGCAACAATTGCCAAAAATTGTACTATGCAGGAACAGATTTTTGCGTGAACGGTCGGTTTCGGTTGATGAATCGATGAATTACACCGAAGAGTGAACTCATAAAAAAAATGGAGCCCGCTGAAGCACGACTCCACATTACTACACGATTGGCTCTCAACTAATGGTTGATGCCTAATACCCCCTTAAGGTTCTTTGCCCACTTATCCTGAGCACGCATAACCTGCTCCACAATATCGCGCACAGCACCATGGCCACCGTTAAATTCTGATACATAGCGCGATGCCTCAATAACCTCCATAGCAGCATCGGCAGGGCACACAGGGATGCCAACAAGGCGCATACACTCCAAGTCGGGAATGTCATCACCCATATAGATTATATCCTCGGGATTGAGGTTGTAATCGGCTATAAACTCGTTAATCGCCTGGGTCTTATCCATGCAATTTAGGTACATACGCGTAACGCCAAGCATTGTCAGGCGGTTTTCGAGCATCTTGCCGCGACCACCCGATATGACACACACTTTCAAGCCCTCGCGCAACGCCGAGGCTATGGCATAACCATCCTTGGCATTGTAACGACGAATGAAGTCTCCATCAGGTGTGGGGATAATACCGCCATCTGTCATCACACCATCCACATCGAGAACTATTGCCTCGACGCGTGCTATATCCTCTTTGAAGTTTCCCATATACTTTCGGTTATCAGTTTATATATCTGCTGTTTACGTTTATCATCTTCAAGCATTGCCAAGTGCTTATCCGTCACCACTACATCACCCCTCACAGCGGGTCCTGTCTGCACGCTCTCGGGATCATTCGTGGCTATGGCCTTCGCTGCAGTCTCAGCAATGAGAGGCTTCAGCACCTCAAAATCTAAATCTACACTACCGACCACATCACCACCAACACCGTAGAGGTGGTTAACAAAATTATTTACAAAGACACCCGCGAGGTGTATCACCCTACGACGCTCCGAGTCGGCATACTCCACACGCGAGGATAGTTTCGCAGCAAACCCCATAAGCCTATCACGCACATCCACACTATCAGCCTCGACAAATATGGGAACATCCTTAAGCGACACCACACGTCCCGCCGTAAAGCTCTGCAAGGGGTAGAAGATACCTCTACCAGCACCACGCTTAGGCAAGGCATCGATAGGGACACTTCCCGCCGTATGCACAAGTATAGCGTCCTTAGGAATTATCAACGACTCTGCTACGCTCTTCACAGAGCGGTCGCTGACAGATATCATGTATATATCGGCCTCAGCAAGCTCCTTTGGATCTGCAGCCCAATCGCAACCTCCCACCTTGGCAACCACCATACCACGCTCCCTATTGCGAGCCAACACCTGAACGAGTTCCACGCCGCTGGCACCCGCTATAGCGCGGGCAAAGGCCTCGGCAACATTTCCAGAACCGATGATGACAACTCTAAGTGGCGCAGTCGTCGCAGTTGGCACTACCCTAATACGCCTACGGTCTATTGTATCGTAGCGGTGGCGATATTGCCATACGGCACATAGCTCACAACCAAAGAGAATTATGTTCCACGATACTTGCAACCATATGATGAATAGAGGTATAGCAGCCAAACTACCATATACGACATTGTAAGAGGTCATCAACTGCTGAAAGAAGACATAGCCGCGCAACCATATGGAGAGTGCTGCGCCCACAATCACACCCGCATAAATAGCATATCGCCATTTAACACGCGTATATGGCAGATACTTATACATCAACATTGCAGCTATCGCCACAAAGAGCAACGACAATGCTCCGCCCGCTATGCTATTGATGCTATCACCCAAGCCGACCATTGTAAGTAGGTCATAGGCAAAGGTCAAAGATGCCAATATCAGCGTGGGCACAAAGAGTGCAATAATAATATAGGCGACATAACGATGAATAAAACCTCGTGTATCTACCACATCGAAGATGCGGTTAAAAGCCTCCTCAACCATGCGGTAGAGGGCAAATACCATGAATAGCAACATCGAGACACCCACGACAGCCAAGAGCCCTGGTGCAATTTTATCGGCTGCACTATACGACAAAGTCAAGAGACCATCAAGGAGGTCATCCCACTTATTGGGAAGGCTCTCGTATATTAGTGCCACACACTTATCCACAACACCTACTTGGCCGAGAACAAGCAGCACGAGGGTCAGCATTGGAACTAAAGCCAATAGCGTATAGAGCGTTAAAGCGGCACTATCGACCATCGTGCGGTGGACATTCACACCACGCAACGTGTAGTATATCAGGCGGTAGCCTCGGCGCAGACGACTACGCTCGGCAGCATCCACAGCCAGGAGATTGTGATGCACAACAATCTCTACGCGTTGCAAGAAACGCTTTACTCTTCCTACAATCCTCATTATGATAGTGGTTTTAGTTCTATAATCCAGGTTTCGGATGCGATTGTTGTGAGTGCAACCACCCTCTCACCACCAGGACGTGTGGCTGTTGCACGACGCACAGCATCTAAAGAGAGTGCACAATCGCGCTTCATAAACTCTACACCCTCACCTCGCCAACGGCGCTTAAGCTCCTTGGGGCGGTAGGGCTCGATATTCGCTATCTCAAACCTACGCACTGGAAGCACCTCCGTGGGCAACTCACGAGCAAAGGCATAACCATTATTACTCCAAATTGAGGCATGGGGTTTAAGCGCGGCAATAGCTACGCGTGCCTTTTGTAGTGCCACATCGGGGATAAGCAGATAGCGATACTCCTCTGGAGAAAAGGTCTCAGCGCTCGGCTCGGCGCTCATTGCCTCACAACCAAAGGTCCACTCTCCATCGCCAATAACAGCAATGCGGAGCATATCTTCCTCGGCATTGGCATATATATTGACCTCTTTACACTCGCCACCAATCGACACCACCTCAACCTCCGCGGGGCCACACAACCTAAATGCCTCGGCGCAGTCGAACATAGGGGATAGCTTTATTGCTACACGCTCGGAAATATCTCTTAATCGGGGCATTAGCGCCACAACATTTGGTGAACAATCCTCCATGCATACCATCTTCTTACCCTCCGCCGAACGACGGTCGGGGTCGACAAAGACCCAATCGAAGTGCTCAGATGTCGCTGCTACATACTCCTCGGCTGTGGCTGTTACAACCTCAACATTTCTTATACCCAAGCGCGACATGTTGTATCGCACAACCTCGGCAAGAACCTCGTCGCGCTCTATGCTAACCACACGCTCGAAGTGCTCGGCAAGGGCCATAGTATCGATGCCGAGACCGCAGGTCATATCTAACACCGAGCCACCAGAAAGAGGTTTACGGCGCGCACTCTCCTGACTTGAGCACTGCTCAAAGGCGCGGGGAGGTATGATGCAACGCGCCTCATACAGCGCTGGGAGCTTACGGCGTGCACGTTGCAGATATTTGACTTGCGTAGCGACAAGCGCAGCATGGGGCACACCCTTACTAAGGGCAATCTTTGCGGGGTCGCGCTCGATATTCTCCTCTATAGCGCAACGCACCTCCTCCGTGCGCAGTATGTCAAGGTCGTTCATAGTCATCATAACGAGGCAAAGTTACCACTTTTTTTTGATTTCTGCTCCAACAGAGTAACGTAATCGCGGCATAGAGAGCGTAGCAAAGTGCCACACCCCACCTCGGCATGGTGTACGCCACAGAGGCAAAGGGTATATCTGCCGCCCACTCTACAACAATGTTCTGAATGTGCGCTGCCCACTCCGCCACTATAGCAAAGGGGTAACCTACGGGCGAGGGAAGTATAACTGCGAGAATGCCACACGCCACAATGGCATAGGCAAAGAGCATAACGCATGGCGTAACGACAACACCTACAATTGGCACATTATCAAACGTATGCGACACAATGGGCAAGGTCCAGAGTGTTGCCACAGCACCTACTACAAAGAGTTTATAAATGCCCGACACAAGAGGATGCCATGAGCGAGCAGCACGCATTAGGGGCACACCCCACGCCACTATGCCAAAGACCGCCGTAACGGAGAGCTGAAAGCTTATATCGAAGAGGTAGCTGGGGCGATACACAAGCATTGCAAACACCGTAACAGCCAGAGCATTAAGGCTATTATATCGCGCAGATGTTGCGAGCGAGAGCTGCAATACAGAGAGCATAATCGCAGCACGCATTGTCGAGGGCGACGCTCCACTCATAACGGCATAGCACCATATTGCGGCGATAGATAGTAGCGCTGCAATACGATGTCCACCATGCAAAAGGCGCAAGGGCATAAGCATAAAACTCACAACCATAAGCACGATGCCGAGGTGGAGACCAGACACCGCCATAAGGTGTGATAGTCCCGTTTTGGAGTATGCCTCACGCAGAGTGGTGGGCATAGCGTGGCGCGAGCCAGCCACCATAGCCACGACCATAGCGTGCGAGGCCGCATCTGTAGCATACTCATCGAGGCTCGCGATAGCCTTGGATTGCAAATCAACAGGTGCAGAGTGTCTTACACCAATAACATTGTAGTTGCTAACACCCACACCACCAACATAACCTCGGCGGTGCATCAGGCGATTGTAGTCGCCATAACGCGAAATATCCTCGCTCACCCTACCATACATATGCACCCTATCGCCATTATCTATGCTATCGCAACGCAACCATAGCACCACACGACTATCGCTATCGTGCCAATGCTCGCCATCGCACCACTGCACAAGACGCCCATCCGCCACACGGTAGCCATCGCGCTGCGAAGGGATGCCCTCCACCTCAATGACCATTTCGTACTCCTCGTCATAGGGCATAGAGAGGCTCGGTGCACGCAACTCCGAAACGACATATCCAAACGACAATAAAGACAACGCCACATAGCCCCATACAACCCCTCGAGGCATGGATATATAGGCAAGAGTGACAGATGTAAGAAAGAGCGCTAAAACAAGATATAGCGGCACAACAAAGTGTTCGGCAAGAAGCACGCCGACAACAAATGGAAGAAGCACAAGCAACATAGGCATCGACCTCAGCCGATGCCCAAGTGTGCTAAAACTAAAGCCTTTATGCGAGTGGTCGGATGCGAACATCACACTCTCCATCAAGCATCTTAGCCAACGCCTCTACGTCGGTAGGCTCATCCACCTGACCATAGTGGTAGGGGTAGTATATCGCAGGCTTAACAGCCTTGACAGCCTCGACAGCCTGCTCGGGAGTCATGGTATATGGCTGGTTGCAGCAGATAAAGGCGATATCGATGTTCTTCACTGCGCGCTGCTCCTCCGTAGGCTCTGTATCACCAGAGACATAGATGCGCACAGCGCCACCAAGCGTAATTACATAGCCGCAATCCTCACGCTCCTTGGGGTGGAACTGCAACTGGTGCTCCGAGGTGTTATATGCCGCAACGGCCTCAACCTTAACATCATTGAATGGCTCGGCAACAGCGCCTGGAAGCATTGTGTAGCAGTCGTCCACGAAGCCCTCAGCCGAGGTCTTATCCAAGAGGATGTGGGTATCGCCCTTCTGCAGGTTCTCGATTGCCGCCATGTCGAAATGGTCATAATGAGAGTGGGTCACAAGGATGACATCCGCCTTGGGGAGCTTGTCATACTCGGCATTCTCCATCACGGGGTCAACATAGATATGCTTGCCCATATACTCAATTGCCAACGAGGCGTGAGCAAAGAAGGTCAACTTGAGTTTCTCGCCATTTATAACCAACTCGTCACTGGGATAGCTTGGGGTAGACTTACCTCCAAAAATACTCTTCAAAAATGCCATAGTCTACTCTATTTTATGTTATTTATAAATTCCACAATTTTAGGTGCAAGAGCCTCTGTTATAGGGAGGTTTGCATTTGTATATATACCCATAATTTGCGCTATACGGTCCGACGTATCGGCATCCTTAAGCACATGTGTCATATTCTCAAATATGTGGTGCTCCGCCGAGGGATTAGCCTCGTCTATGCGATTGCCATTCGACACCGACACCTGAATATCCCTACCACCCGAGACGATAAGCATCGGCACACGACATTTTGCAGCAAGCTCCGTAGGCTCGTACTGCATATTGCTAATTATAAAGGGTTGCACCGTGGGGTGGAACAACCCCACAAGCTCCACAGGAATGTCCTCCTCGGCAACCATCTTACCCGCCTTTAGCGAGTTTATAATGGCAGTACTCTTAGCCATGAGTCCCATATATGCAGGTACAAGCTGCTGCGAGAGTTGATAGTTGAGAATCTCCGCCATATTGTAACCTGGTGCACAGAGCAAAACCACACCGTCGAGGCAACACTCCTCCTCTGCAGCCAATGCAAGAGCTATCAAACCTCCCTCGCTATGTCCCGCGACAATAACCCTCTTGTAGCCCTCCATACGCAAGAACTCCACACAACGGCGGGCATCATCAATAAAGTCCTCAAACACAAGGTTTGGCACATCCTCCGCAGGGATGGGACTAAGACCTATGGCTCGCTTATCGTAGCGCATAACGGCATAGCCGCTCTCGGCTAATGCCTCACCCAACATCTTATAGCAGAAGGTGTTTAGTCCAGCTCCAGAGTTACCATTGCGGTCAGTTGGGCCCGAACCAGCAACAATAAGCACCGCAGTGTCGCTACCCACTTCGGGCACATCTATCGTAGCACTGATATTGCCCCAATCGCACTCCACAACAACGTCGCGCTGTTGTGCTACAGCCACAGAGGCGAAGCCTACTATAGCAATGATGCCACACAAAACACTCTTAAAACTTCTCATATCACTATAAATCTAAATTTGTAAACGAATCCTCAACCACACCGCGTAGATGCTTACGACTGACGTGTGTATACACCTCCGTTGTAAGGATGCTTTCATGTCCCAGTAACTCCTGCACCTGACGTATGTTTGCTCCACCCTCCAACAGATGTGTAGCAAAGGAGTGGCGCAACGTATGGGGGCTTATCTGCTTGTCGATGCCCGCCAACAATGCCGCCTGCTTGATGATATTAAAGACCATGACGCGCGTGATGGGCTTACCGCGATTGTTAAGAAACACCGTAGCCTCGGAGCGTGATGCTGGGGTACGATACTCCATATAGAGTTGAATCTTATCGCGGGCGATGCTGCTAATTGGCACAAGGCGTTGCTTATCGCCCTTGCCAACAATGCGAATATATCCCTCACCAAAGAAGAGGTCGCCAACCTGAAGCGATATGAGTTCTGAAACACGCAGACCACAAGAGTACATAACCTCAACCATAGCACTATCTCGACATCCCTTTGCCGTTGTCATGTCGAAAGTTGCCAACATTGCATCTATCTCTGCCACAGTAAGCATATCTGGCAAGGTGCGGTCGAGGCGTGGATTTTCTATGTTATCGGTAGGCAGCTGTTCTATCTTGTCATTTATAAGGAGGTAGTTATAAAAACTCTTGATGCCACTAAGACGGCGTGCTTGTGACGCCGCACTTCGATTGCGCTCATAGAGCCACGCCATAAAGCGCTCAATCATAGGTTGCTCAACACGCTCAGGCAGCACATCATAGTGGCGTAGTATGAAGTGTGAGAACTCCTCAAAGTCGCGTTTGTACGCCTCAACAGTATTTGCCGAGAGGCGACGCTCCACCTTGAGGTATCGCATATAGTCGTTGCGAATTTTTTCCCACTTTTTCGTAATATCTGCCATATAATCGCTATCTTTGTGGTAAAGATACAAAAATTATTTTACATAATAATATTTCGTAACAAAAAACTAATACATGAAGCGATATACACACCTAACTATAACTTGCCCCGATGCAGAGAGCGCCGAGATACTCACCGCTTTTCTGTCAGACTACCCCTTTGAGTGCTTCAGCGACACCGCCACCGAGGAGGGTGTGGTAGTCGAGACATACCTCACACCCGAGGATTGGGCAGAGTGTAGCGAGGAGGCAACGAACATCATCAACGACTACGGCACGCTTACGGCAATCAAGGTGATTGAGGATGAGAACTGGAATGCCCGCTGGGAAGAGGAGAGTTTTCAACCCGTAGATATAGATGGCCGAATAGTAATCCGCTCGGCCGCGCACCCCGCACCCACAGACCCCGCTATTATGGACATCATCGTGGCACCCACCATGTCATTCGGCTCGGGACACCACCACACAACACGCATGATGTGTCGCCTTATCCACGCCTCAACGCCCGCAAAAAGGGCGCTCGATGTGGGCTGTGGCACGGGCGTATTATCATTCGTAGCCCTTAAGAGCGGAGCACAATCTGTCGACGCCATAGACATAGACCCATGGTCTTCGGAGAGCGCAGCACGCGCCGCAGAGCTTAATGGCGTAAGCGACCGCATAAACATCATAACAGGCACGGTGGAGGCCATCGAGGGCGAGAGCTACGACGCTATATATGCAAACATCAACCGCAACATCATCCTCGGCGATATTGCGCGCTACACCGCGGCACTAAATGCGGGAGGCAACCTCTTTGTGAGTGGCTTCTTAACCGAAGATGTCGAACACATAACCTCGGCAGCCGCGGCACACGACCTCACCCTCACGACACAACTCGAGGAGGAGGGCTGGGTGGCAATCGCATTCCAGAAGGGTGAATAAAAGAGATAAACCATGACAATTCTACCATCAGTATATTTCGGTACGATAGAGTATTGGGCAGCACTCGTCCAGGCGGGTGACGATGCCATCATCGACATTGGCGAGAACTACGTGAAGCGCTCGGAGCGCAACCGCACAGAGATTATGACATCGGGGGGCGTAATGCAGCTCTCGGTGCAGCTCGCCCACGCCAACCGCCCACGCCAGCCCATGCGCACGATGCGCATTGACTACTCAAAGCGCTGGCAGCATCAGCACCTCGTAGCCATAGAGTCGGCATATCGCTCGTCACCCTACTACGACTACTACGCCGACCGTTTCACTCCCCTCTTTGAGCGCGAGTGGGAGCGCCTCGTAGAGCTCAACATGGCAACCCTCGAGGCGGTATGTAAGACGCTGAAAATTAAGACGCCACGCATATCCGAAACATATATAACTGCGAACGAAGGCGACCTCGACCTACGCGATAAAAAGAGAGGCTCGACACTATGTGCCGAGCCATATATCCAGGTCTTTGATGACCGTCTGCCCTTTGCCCCCAACCTCTCTATATTCGACCTACTGATGTGCGAGGGCCCCGAGGCAATCAACTACCTCCGAAGGGCAAAGCTGTAAACAATTAGTAATGAGTAATTAGCAATTAGTAATACTCCTATTTTACAACTCTTATAGTCGCGCTATCGCTGTATCTGCCCGATACATCGGTGGCGCGAATTGTTGTTACACCCTGCATCTCAACAGAGCTGGCTCGATAGTGTGCCTCGCCAACACGCTGCATGGGTACAGTCTCGCCATTAACAATTAGAATAGGCTCGCCCACAGAGCTATATACATCTATCGTCTGCATCGTATCGTGACGCTCTCGCCAGCCGCCATCAGCAATATGCAACGTAGGTTCTGACTTGTTCCAGCGTGCTCGATACAGGTAGTAGGCATCCTTGCGAGCAACATGGTCATACTCCACCATACCCGCGAAGTTCATGCCATAGGCGCGACGCGTAGAGGCGTAGTCGAACATATTATCGAGCCATACGCCCCAGAAGATGCCAGCCTCGTCAATCTGCTCGATATAACGCTCATGCATATCTGTTTGGCGACGCTCAGGCCAATGGCGCGTACCACGCGATGCTCGCTCTATACGCTCCGTATTGTGACCTCGCACTCCAGCCTCGCCATACCCTACACCTGGGCGTAACGATGCCCATGTCTTGTTAGCAGACAACTGATTACACCATATATCAACATCCTCGACCGACCCTCTACTCCAGCCTACATTTTGACGCAATACCACGAGGTCGGTGACGAAGTTGATTGCACCATCACTATTGCTATAGCTAACCGTTGGTCGTGAGGCATCAAGCTCATGAGCCAACCTATTTAGTTCACCTATGTAACCCAACACATCATCACCACGATCCCATATCAACGAAAAGATGCCCCACATAACTACCGAGGGGTGGTTATAGTTCTGCAGCACCACCTCCCTGAGCTGATTGAAACCATTATCTCGAAGTGCCGATGTTGGGTAGTAGCATATGTCCGAAAGCGAAAACTCATAGCGAGAAAGGGGCGTATCAACCCACACCAACATACCCTCCCTATCGCACAAATCGTAGAGATAGTCATCATGGGGCCCTACAAGCGAACGAAAGGCATTAGCACCCATATCGCGCATTGTGGCGAAGTCCTCATCAATGTGCACAGAGCTCAAAGCGTTACCCACACCGAGGCGATCATGGGGCATATTCACACCACGGACATCAACAGGTGCACCATTGATACACAACCTGTTATCATCAGATATTGTCACCGAACGAAGACCCGTCATAACAACGACGCTATCCAACGGACTCTTCAGGTCGCCGAGCGTCACCTCAACACGATACATCGAGCGGCGCTCCAAGCTCCACAACTGAGGATTTACAATCTCGAAGGGAACCTCCACAGCACGCTCAGGCGATATCTTCGACACTTTAACCGTGCGGCTTACGACCTCATAGCCATCCTCACCCACAAAGCGCACCGTGAGTGTCGTGTGGTCGACGGTCATCGTCGTGAGGAACACCTTTACAACGCCCTCTGCCCTCTCGCGTGACACACTATGCTGCTCCACAATGACACCCTCGGTACCATAGTATAGCGGAGAGATAATGTTTTGTGGGGTCACAAGGAGCTCTACATCGCGATAGATGCCACCCGCCAAATCGATATCCGAGGAGAGGGGGAGCACATCATTACGCAGATTGTTCGACACCACAACACGCAGATGGTTATCTTGGCCATAGCGCACAAAGTCTGTAATCTCAAAGGTGAATGCAGTGAAACCACCACGGTGCTCACCCACATATTTGCCATTCACAAAGAGTTCTGCGACACTCTGCGCACCACCAAAGCGCACAAAGATGCGGCGACCTTGCCACTCCGAGGGCACAGTCACGTCGCGCAAATAGCTCGCTGTAGTACGATTATAGCCACCCTCCTGGGCATCAACATTCCACGAATGTGGCAGCGTGACATAATCGGCGCTCGTAGCATCCGAAGCATCTGCAAAGAAGAAACGCCAACCATCGTTTAGGTTATAACTCTCGCGCAAAGGCTCTGCTGCATAGGTCGTAAACGTACACAATAGTGCCATTACGACAAGTATTATGGGGGTTATGTATCGCATATATTTGGACTTTTGTCGTGGCAAAGATACGAATAAAGAAAAAAAATTACTATCTTCGTGCGATAAATATTTAAAACGTGTGACACGTTAATACAAACTCATTCGACATGATTATAGACATCGTTATCGCAATATTATTACTCTTGGCAATCGTGCTTGGCATACGTCAAGGACTTATCACACAGATATGCACCCTTATAGCCGTTGTCGCAACCTCCATTATCGCGCCAAGCGTGGCAACACCCATCGGACAACTCGTGGTAGAGAACGAAGTAATAGCCTTTGCAATAGGTTTTGCCACCATGCTACTCGGCTCAATAATCCTTGTGTGGCTCATAGCACCACTCTTCAAACGACTTATCAAGGGCAAAATGCTGGGCAAGGTAAACGCCCTTGCTGGTGCTTGCGTTGCATTTGTGTCGATGCTGCTAATTATTGCGGTTGGCTGCTCAGCACTCAATAGCGCGAACATTGGAGAACTCGACAACGCAAAGATGCTATCTATGCTCCAAGACTCCGATAATCAGGAGCAGATGCAGGCCGAGATGGGCAAGATATTAAAGAGGGATGCTTCGATGCGCGACTACTTCAAGCCACGCTTCATCGCATACGACACCCTCGACGAATCGCTCCTATTCAACGGCTTTGTGTGGATAGGCGACACCATATGCCCCCGCATCAAGGAGATGCGCATGAGCGCCACGGAGGAGATTAAATCCTACGCTACGGAGAGCATAATCTAAAGTTTTTTATGCAACCGAGCAAAGATGAAATAGCAGTCGAAATAGCCCCCAATGACAGTGAATACCCCTTTTTACAAATTTATAGAACATCCCTTAAGCAATGGCTCAGGAGAGTAATCAGACACTACGCATCGAGGCTACCGTAATCAGTTCTACGGGTAGCTGGTACGAGGTTGCCACCGAAGAGGGGCGACTAAACTGCCGTATTCGTGGCCGCCTAAGACTCAAGGGCGTGCGCTCGACAAACCCCGTTGTCGTGGGCGACCGCGTGATGGTGGAGCCCGATGGCGACAATAGCGCCATTGTCGAGATTCTGCCACGCCGCAACTATGTCATTCGCCGCGCCTCGAACCTCTCTAAGGAGTCACATATCATAGCCGCGAACATCGACCGCGCGCTACTACTCATAACGCTACACTCACCCACCACACCCCGCGAGTTTGTAGACCGCTTCTTGGTGACGTGCGAGGCATACAAAGTCCCCGTGACTATCGTCATCGGCAAGGCCGACACGCTTGAGAATGAATCACTCGAAGAGGCAGATGAGTTCACTGCAATATACGAGGATGCGGGATATGAGGTGATGCGCCTATCGTCGGTTACGGGCGAGGGCGTCGACGAGATACGCGCCATGCTCCGCGACCACACAACACTCGTTGCGGGCAACTCGGGCGTGGGCAAGTCGACACTCATCGGCTCTATAGACCCCACGTTGGATATACGCACGGGTGAGATTTCGGACAGCCACCACCAGGGCAAGCACACCACAACATTCTCGACGATGTACCCCTTGGAGGGCGGCTACATCATCGACACACCGGGCATCAAGGGCTTCGGTCTTATCGACATCGACGACAAGGAGCTATGCCGCTACTTCCCCGAGATGATGCGCATAGCCCCCGACTGCCGCTTCTACAACTGCACACACACCCACGAGCCTGGCTGCGCCGTGGTCGAGGCCGTCAAGGAGGGCATGGTGGCATGGTCACGCTATGAGAGTTACCTGAAAATTTTGGATGAAGATGACAAATATCGCAAGTAGACTACGCACTGAGGAGCATAGCGACGAGTGGTTCAAGGAGCGACTCGACTATATGAACGAGTTTATCACCGAGGAGCGTAAGGAGGTGCTTCAGCGCACCGTATCGCAGCGCACACACTATATGCGCATCATGACCGAGAATATGTTCCACCCACAGAATGCCAGCGCCATCATGCGCCACTGCGAGGCATTCGGCATTCAGCAGATACACACCGTCGAGGATCGCTGTAAGTTCGACCCCTCGGTGAATATCGTGCGTGGCACACACAAGTGGGTAGATGTCGAGCACCACGAGAATACCGCCGAGGCACTCGCAGCACTCAAGGCCGAGGGCTACCGCATTGTGGCCACCACACCCCACCGCTGCAGCGCAACGCCCGAAAGCTTCGATGTCACAAAGGGCAAGTTCGCCCTCGTCTTCGGCACGGAGCACGCGGGAATCTCGGATGAGGTTATCGAGGCTGCCGACGACTTCCTTATGATACCCATGTGCGGCATGGTCGAGAGCCTCAATGTCTCGGCATCTGCCGCCATCCTTATATATATGCTCTCGGAGCGCATACGCCAGACCGTTGATGGCTGGCAGCTCAGCGACTCGGAGCAGCTGAAGTTGCTCACACGCTGGACTATGTCCTCTGTGCGCGATTATGAGCGCATCCTCCGCCGCGCCGAGGAGAGCGGCAAGCTCTTAATCAATGAGTAATTAGTAATTAGCAATTAGTAATGATACTACGCAAACAATTTTTGGAGCATGTGGGGCAGACATCGCCATCGCCAATGATGGTGGAGGTGGCACGCGCCGAGGGCTCGTTCTTCTATACCCCCGAGGGCAAGCGCTACTTCGACCTCGTAGCGGGTGTCTCGGTGAGCAATGTGGGACATGCCAACCCCGCAGTTGTTGAGGCTGTGCAGAAGCAAGCAGCTGACTATATGCATGTTATGGTCTATGGCGAGATGGTCGAGCGCCCACAGGTGGAGTATGCACGCCGCATTGCGGAGCTTGCCCCAGGCGACTTGAACTGCGTCTATTTTGTCAACTCGGGCGCCGAGGCCGTGGAGGTGGCACTCAAGCTCGCAAAACGCTATACTGGCCGCACGGAACTTATCTCCATGCGCCGCGCATATCATGGCTCGACACATGGCGCAATGTCGATGATGGGCACACCCGAGGGCGAGGAGTGGAAGGCAGAGTTTAGACCACTGCTCCCTGATGTTAAGTCCATAGAGTTCAACTCGTTCGAGGACTTGGCCGAGATTACCGAGCGCACCGCGGGCGTGTTGTGCGAGGTCGTGCAGGGCGAGGCGGGCGTACGCCTACCCAACCCCGAGTGGCTGCGTGCCTTACGCGCACGATGCACCGAGGTGGGAGCGCTCCTAATCTTCGATGAGATACAGACAGGCATGGGTCGCACGGGCGCGATGTTCGCCTCTGCGAAGTACGATGTGACACCCGATGTGATGTGTTTGGCCAAGGCTTTTGGTGGCGGAATGCCCCTTGGTGGCGTGGTGTCAAAAAAGCAAATTTTAGATAGTTTTACGCATAACCCAGTATTGGGACATATCACTACTTTTGGTGGTCACCCCGTATGCTGCGCCGCAGGACTCGCTGCGCTTAACTACCTATTGGACAACAAGGTCGTGGAGAGTGTCGAGACAAAGGGTGCGATGTTCGAGGAGCGACTAAAAAGCCATCCTCGCGTTTTGGAAATTCGTCGCTCGGGACTTTTACTTGCTGTGGAGTTGGGCAAGTCCGAGTACCTCTATCGTCTGATGGAGATATTCAAAGAGGAGGGCATCATGAGCGACTGGTTCCTCTACTGCGACACCGCTTTCCGCATCTCCCCACCGCTCACAATTTCGGAGACCGAAATCGCGGAGTGCTGCGAGATTATCCACCGCTCACTTGACAGACTTTAACATAAAAAGACGAGGCGTTAGGCCTCGTCTTTTTGTGTTAATTTCCTAAGATAAAGCTCTCCACAAATGACAATTTAGAGACATCATAATTACCAAACCTATCCTTTTCCATTCTCGCTTTAATCTCCTCATCATATAACATGATAATGGCAAGTGGCCTGATAAATTCGGCATCAATATCATATGTACATAGTATATGCGAAGTGTCATTATGGTCAACGATACATATATAGTTGCTTGACACAGGTGTTCCAAATGAATTCTCAGCAGATGCACTCAAACAAGCGATATATTCCACCATTGGGTTATTCTGATTTTCAAACTTTGCCACCTCAATAGCATCCGTTAATTGAGAACCCAAAACCTCTACCTGACGCAAAGCGTCCATCTTCTCATCGTACCAATAATCGCTCATATCCGCATAGTAGCCGTAATCATCAAGTGCTTCACCCAAATCATCGGCTATTGACAGAATCTCATTATCGAAATAATATGGAACAGTATCCCTCTTAATCTCAATAGACTCCACCTTAAAAGAGTCAGGATTTTTCATTCTCTTTCTGAGCGATTCTGTAACTGTTGCTTCAACCTTCTGCTCGACACTTACACGCTTCTTACTCTCACCACATGAGCATAATACAACGGCAATACTTAAAAACAATAAAAATCTTTTCATAGTTAATAATTTACTACACACCAACTCTTAATATATTATTTTGAATCATAAAAGCGCAGAGCTTATTAGCCATCAAATAATATGATTTTTAAACCAAAATTATCGATAATTACTAATACACTATCATCAAAAATATATTCGCCAAAAGGGCATTTCAGCACTACAAAAATAGACAAAAATTTCCGAAAATACAAGGCGGTGTCCATTTTTTAAGAATAGAATTGATAATCAAAAGAGCTTATAGAGCGAGCGTAACGACAAAATAACCCTTTTATACGACTTTGTTCTTGTTGAATCAGGATATTTATACTATCTTTGTGCGATTATGCGCACACATATACCGCGTGCGCACGCAAAGACAATGTTAGAGAAGTTAGCAAAACAGACAGCCATATACGGTATTAGCACGATAGTCGTCAGGTTTCTGAACTATCTGCTAACCCCCTACTATACCCGCATCTTCACAGACGAGGAGTATGGCGTTATCACTGATATATACGCTCTTATACCATTTGCCATGGTACTCCTATCAATGGGTATGGAGTCGAGCTACTTCCGTTTTACCACAAAGGCGGAGGAGGATGGTGGCGACATCATAGTGGGTAAGCGCAAGGTCTTCGCTACGACATGGGGCATCACTTCGCTTGCGGCTACAGCATTCTTCGGCTTGGTGTGGCTGTTCAACGCACCCCTTTCGCACGCCATGGGCGAAGCATATGTTGCCCACCCAGAATATATCATTATCGTGGCAGCGATTGTGATGGTCGATGTGTGGTCGATAATCCCCTTCGCACGCCTAAGGGAGCAGGGCAGAGCCATGCGCTATGTATTGACTAAGGCGATGAGCGTATTGCTTAATGTCAGCTTAGCCATAGCATTTGGTGTTGTGGGCATGTACGACACAACGTTCGGCATCGGCTGGGTGCTTATTGCTAACCTCGCAGCGAGTCTACTCACATTCTTAGCACTGCTGCCCACAACAAACCGCACACTACCACGCATAGATGGGGCATTATTGCGCAAGATATTCGTATACTCTCTGCCACTGCTAATTAGTGGCATTGCAGGCACGGCGACCGAGTTTCTCGATAGGCAGATGATTAAGCACCTCACACCAGGCGATGCCGCGATGGCGGACCTCGGCATATATGGCGCTATCGTAAAGATTGCCGTAGTGATGACGCTCTTTACGCAGATTTATCGCCTTGCCGCCGAGCCATTCTTCCTCTCGAGCTTCAAGAAGGAGGATTTCAAGGAGGCCAATGCCGCTACGATGAAGTACTTCGTAATGGCATCGATGGTAATCTTCTTGGGCATCGTGCTCTTCCGCGATATGTTTGCCCTTATCGTGGGAAAGGACTTCCGCGAGGGCATCGACATTCTCCCCGTCATCCTCGCCTCAAACATCATGGCGGGCATATGGTTCAACCTCTCATTCTGGTATAAGCGCGAGGAGAAGACAAAGTATGCAACCTATGTGACATTCTTGGGTCTCGCCATAACGCTGGGCTTGAGTTTTGTGCTCGTTCCAAAGATGGGCTACCGCGGTGCTGCATGGGTGCGCCTCATTGCCGAGACGGCTATGGTGGTATGGAGCTACATACTCTGTCGCAAGTACTACCCCATACCCTACGATCTCAAGCGCATAGGTGAGTATTTCGCCGTGGCAGCATTCATATATTGCGCCTCGGAGTACGCCTTTGTAGGTCTCGGCACTACACCACACACCCTGTTCAACGCCCTGCTATTTATGGTAGCAGTAGCATATGCCGTATGGCGCGAGAAGATTGATATTAAAGGGCTAATAAAGTCCGCATTAGGAAAGTTTATACGATGAGATTTGCAGATATCATAGGACACGATGACCTCAAGCGTCGCCTCGCAGCACAGATTGATGCGGGACGCGTGAGCCATGCACAGCTATTCACAGGCTTGGCGGGCTACGGCACACTACCCCTCGCATTGGCATATGTGCAGTATCTCTTCTGCCCCAACCGCCACGATGGCGACTCGTGTGGCGAGTGTCCATCATGCCGCCAAGTAGCAGCATTGGCACACCCCGACCTACACTTCGTCTTCCCCGTAAATAAGCGCGAGAAGAAGAGTGGCGAAGCCGTAATCAGCGATATGTTTATCGAGACATGGCGCGAGACGTGGCACGAGAAGGAGGGTATCTTCTCGGCAGATGAGTGGTACGCGAAGCTCGACTTAGGTAAGACGATGAAGGGACTTATCACCGCCAAGGAGTCGGAGGAGATAATTAAGAAGTTGTCGTTCAAGAGCTACTCATCGGAGTATAAGGCGATGGTTGTGTGGCTACCCGAGGCCATGAACCAGGAGGCGGCAAACAAGATACTCAAAATCCTCGAGGAGCCCTGGGACAAGACGCTCTTCATCCTCGTCTCGGAGCACCCTGAGCAGTTGCTTGCCACCATCACCTCTCGCACACAGGAGGTCTCGGTGGGGCGCATCGAGATTCCTGCACTAATGTCTGTAGCACGCCAAGCGGGTAAAGCGGAGGATGAAGCCCTCAATATGGCACGCCTTGCGGGAGGCTCTATTCTTGAGTTGCGCGAGTTGATAAATGGCGCTACGGATGAGGCACGCGCGCAGTCGTTCGAGCTCTTCACGCGACTTATGCGCCTTGCATACAACGACAAACACCTCGAGCTCTTCGAGTGGGCGGACGACATCTCGGCACTCACGCGCGAGGGACAGCGCCAGTTCTTCCTCCACAGCGTGCGCCTGCTTCGCGAGGCATACATGATACATGCGGGACTCGCCTCTATAAGCTATCTTTGGGGTGAGGAGCTCAAGTTTTGCCGCAACTTTGCCCCCTACATCGGCAACCAGAACATCGAGATTTTAGTCGAGGAGATTGAGCGCGCCATGCTGCAGATACAGCAGAACGGCTCGCCTCGCATAATATTCACACACTTCGCACTTGCGGTGTCGAAGCAGATAAATAGGCTCTAACTTATGGCTACGGAGGTAACACTACTACTCGGCTCAAATGCCGAAGATGCGGCATCAATCGTTGAGCGCGCCATCGCCATCACCGCCAATAGCGTGGGCGAGGTAGTACGCACATCGAGAGAGTATCGCAGCGAGGCCTACGGCTTTACGGCAGAGAGAGAGTTTGTAAACCGCGCCGTGGTTGTTGTGGTAGAGTGCAACGCCTACGAGGTGCTGCGCCGCATAAACCTTATCGAGGCACTTCTGGGCAGAGATAGGGATGAGGAGATGCGCATTAAGAGCGCGAAGGGTGAGGCCTACGCCTCGCGCCCTATCGACATAGATATAATTTTCTATGGCAGCGATACGTTTGCTGACGAGAGGCTTACAATACCCTACCACTTCCTTGCAGAGCGCGGCTACGCTTTGCGCCCCGTGGCAGAGGTAGTACCCCAATTTATGCACCCTGCACTCGGAGTGACTACGGCCGAGATGCTCAAGGCATTGGAAAGAGAGATAAAATAATGATTATGAAGCATATAATAAAAATATTCGTTGTATTAGTAGCATTAATTGCTTGCACTGGCTGCTTCAAGGAAGAGAAGCAGGGAACACGCATGCGCATTGCACTATACTCACAGAAGGAGGATGATGGAGATATTACAAAGACCACTTACGACATCGAGGCATACGCCTTTTGGGTGCCAAAGAACACCGATTGGGAGGTGCAGTCGTGGGAGGATGCCATCGATAGGCGCATCACCAACATCGACAAGCCAGGCGAGGTACTCACCATACCAGACGAAGAGGCTACATATGACATCGAGGCCGACTACCAGCTGACTTTCGAGCTATGGACGACACACGCATTCTTGGTTATTGTTGACAAGACAAACAAGATATATGCCACACGCCTCTATGAGACCCCTATGAATCTCCCAGAGGTATATGTCCAGCTACACATCTACGAATGGCGTGCTTCGGGTACGGCGAATGGCTGGGATGTAGTAAAAGTTACAGAAGATAGCGAGACAGAGTAGAATGAGAAGAATAGATAATACGATAGGACGTGTAGCCTCGGCTACATTGATGGTATTTGCGCTAATATTTGGAGCGCTACTACTAACAAAGTGTGCATCAACAATGGTGCCTACAGGCGGCCCCAAGGATACGATACCCCCAGTGATTGTATTCATGGAGCCCGACAACTTCACCACAAATGTCGACACGCTGCATCCACCTAAGATATATGTGGAGTTTGATGAGTATGTGCAGATAAAGGATCAGCAGAAGGAGTTGTATACATCTCCCGCGATGAAGAAGAAGCCCTCGGTTGTGCGACGTGGTCGCGGAATTGTGATAACCATCAAGGATACATTGCGTCCCAACACCACATATGCCATCAACTTCGGCTCTGCGATTCAGGACAACAACGAGTCTAACCCTCTGCACGCCATGCGCTATGTCTTCTCCACAGGCCCAGAGATTGACTCGATGTATATGTCGGGTTATACGGCAGATGCCATGAAGTCGGATTCGGTGAGTAAGTCATTCATATACTTCTTCATCGCCGACAGCGTAGAGCGCCCCAGCGAGTGGGACTCTACAATGTTCAAGTACAAACCACAGGTCATTGCCCGTGCCGAGAAGAATGGTATCTTCATCGCGCAGAACCTTAAGCCCGTAGAGTACCGAATCTACGCATTTGAGGATACGAATGGCAACATGGAGTATGAACCATCGGTGGATCAGATTGGCTTCCTCGACAGCACATACAACCCCATGAACATGCCAGGTTTCACCATTTGGTACGACTCGTTGCGACACTACCCCTCGGCAGAGCCACAGCTCTATTTCCGCATGTTTATGGATCGTCGCTTTACACGCCAGGCGCTCAGCGGTCACGAGCGACTCAACCGCCACAAGGCGATGCTCTACTTCGGCTCGCAGTATCCCGATGTGACAAAAATAGAGTTCGACTCCATCCCCACCGACAAGGTTATCTACGACCCACAAAACTCTACACGCGACACCGTAGCGTTGTGGTTCAACCTCCCAGCAGAGGAGATTCCCGACACCATCACTGGTCGCATAACATATTTCAAGCACGACTCCATCAACAACCTTGTCGAGTCGGAGGATAAGTTGCGCCTTGCGTGGGCATATGTCGAAAGCAAGGAGGAGAGACAAGAGCGCGAAAGGCTTGAAAAGGAGCGCGAGAAGGCTATTAAGAATGGCGAAGACTGGGTAGAGCCCGAGAAGGAGAATCCATTCAAAATCAACATTCCCGCATCAAGCGAGGTTAACAAGGATAGACATGTGAGCTTTGACTTCGACTACCCTCTAACAAAGTTCGACACTGCAGCGATATCCTTTACTATGACTACAGAGGAGATTACCGAGCCACAAAGGGCTGAGTTTGAGATTATCCCCGACAGCATAAATCGTCGTAAATTTCAGCTCCGTGCCGACTGGCAGCCCAAGGCGAAATACGAGTTGGTACTCCCTGCAGGCATGTTCGAGAATGTTGCCGCCGAGACCAACGACACAATTAGGTGCACCTACACCGCCTCCGACCCCTCTAAGTATGCAATCGTCAGGGTAAAGGTCAGGGGCACACACCCTACAGCGCGCTACATTTTGCAACTCACAAATGCTCAGGGCAAGGTGCAGAAGGAGGTTGCGAATGTAACACCTGGCGACTATGTTTTTGAGTATGTCCCCGCAGGCGATGTTATGCTCCGCGTAGTGGAGGATCTTAACGCCAACGGCAAGTGGGATACAGGAGATATGGTGCTTATGCGACAACCCGAGCGCACGGAGATATACAAGAATGAGGAGGGCGTAGAGACCATCACCACAAAGGAGAACTGGGAGTTTGACATCGAGGTAGACATGGACAAGCTCTTCGCACCTATCACCATGGAGTCTGTTATTAAGATGCTTAACGACCGCGAGGACGAGCGCCTTAAGAAGCTCGCCGAGGAGACCGCGAAGAGACGTAAGGAGGAGGCAAGCAAGCAGAACCAAAACTCTAATGGCATGGGCTTCGGAGGCTTTGGTGGCATGGGCGGCATGGGCGGCTCAACTGGCGCTGGAGGCCGTAGCACAAGCACCAACCCAACAGGCATGGGTGGCATGAGCGGCATGGGTGGAGTACGCCGATAAATCTTAAACGAATGAGATATATAAAGCAATGAAACGCTATACACAGATTATAATAACGCTTGCAATAACGCTCTTCACACTTATGAGTGCTGAGCGTGTCGCAGCACAGCACACCCTAACACTCACAGGAGGTACAGGTGCTGCAACAGCACGCTTCTACCCCGCCGAGCAGACAAAATGGCTATGGGGTGCCGAGAGTTTTGGCCTATCATGGCGTTACTACAGCGACAAACCTCGCTTTGTGGGTGCTGTAGGTGTCGACCTTGAGTATGTTGAGCGCGGCTTCAGACATGGCTACTACTACACCTCGGAGTTCAAGGATGACAAAGAGATTCGTCACTACCAATACTATACGCGCAACGTAAATTCGCTTATGCTACCCATTGTGTGGCAACCACACGTCTATGTAGCACAGAATAGGATGCGTATATTTATTGAGGCGGCATTTGTGCTCTCGTTTAACATATCCTCGGACTATAGCTACGAGAATGATCGCCGCCCTGGTGGCATCTACGAGTGGAAGGTGCCTCGCGACAACCGCTTTGGCTATGGTCTATCAGGAGGAGCAGGCTTCGCCCTACTCTTCGGACAGGTGGAGGTGGGACTTAAGGCGAAGTACAACTTCGGCTACTCCGACATACTTAAGAACCGAAACAAGTACTACTCAAATAGTACCGATGGCTTTGAAAACCCATTCTACTACTCACCCCTACGTTCACCCATGGACAATATCACTATGATGGTCACCGTAGGTTGGCGCTTCAACAAACGTGGCTTCGACTCATGGTATGTGGTGCGCCCAAAGAGGGAGAAGCGCCTCGAGACATTCAACTTCTCGGAGCAATCGGGCAATACGGGCTCAGCAAGCTCACCCTCACGTAGATAGTATCAAGCAATAAATCGAAAAAAAGTATAACATTATGGATTCTACAAGACAACAGAAAATTGCGCGCCTCTTGCAGCGCGACATCGCAGAGATCGTACAGAAGGAGATGGCAGATGCTACACGCGGTTCATTAGTAACCATTACTATGGTGCGCGTATCTCCCGACTTGGCATATGCAAAGATTTACGTTAGCGTCTTTCCGTTCGAGCGTAGCAACGCCATCCTCGAGGCTATCAACGAGCAGAGCTGGCTCATCCGCAAGATGCTTGGCGCACGCATCCGCAACCAGCTCAAGGTCGTTCCCGAGTTGGAGTGGTTCATCGACGACTCACTCGAGTATATAGAGAATATCGACAACCTCCTCAACAAGTAAAACTCAGTAGAGGACATGGTGTGGTTTAAGTTTGCACGTCGCTATATGTTCTCGCCGAAGTCACACTCGGTGATAAACATCATTGCGCTGGTTAGTCTATTCGCTGTGGCAATACCCACAGCGGCTATGATTATCCTTATGTCGATGTTCGACGGCCTCACCAGCACCATCGCCGAGTATAATCGTGCGGTGGATGCCGACATTGAGATTGTGCCACGCCGTGGCACTACATTCGATAGCGACGCTGTAGACATTACCGCCATAAGCAACACAAAGGGTGTGGTTGCTACAACATCCTACATCGAGCAAAACGTTATGGCCTCAGCCAATGGGCGTCGAGTGACAGTAACGCTGCGAGGCGTAGATAGTTGCTATTGCGAGGTTATACCCATCGACAAGCACATAACATTTGGAGATATAGCGCACATCAAGGCGGGAGATATAATCCTTAGCTCGGCTATAGCCAACGAGTTATCGGTATATAGCATGGGAGCTACCATAGATTTGTATGCCCTAAATCGCAAACAGATATCTACACTACTCCCCACAAGTGGCATATCGCGCTCTGTAACACATCTTGGCGGCGAGGTGGTTACCAGCACAGAGTATGATGCCACGTTGGCTATATGCGACCTACAACGAGCACAAGAGCTGCTTAACTATAGGGGCAAGCTATCGTGCATAGCCGTGAAGATTGCGAAGGGCGCCGATGCTGACGAGGTTAAACAGCGACTATCACATAGCGTCGGAGGCGATTTCGAGGTGCTCACGCGCGACGATAAGAATGCCTCGACAAATGCTATTCTTCGCATCGAGAAGTTTGCCATTATGCTCATCGGCATCCTGATTGCTACGGTAGCGGCATTCTCCATCGTAGGCACTGTGCTGATGCTGATAACCGAAAAGAGTCGTGACATTGCCACGCTCCGCGCCATGGGTGCCAACCGAAGACTCATAATAGGCATCTTCGTGGGCGAGGGCATGCTACTCACCACGACGGGATGCATCGTAGGCACACTGCTTGGCGTAGGATTCGCCCTCGGACAGCAGCACTTTGGATGGATAAAAATTCCGGGCAACATGATTGTGGAGAGCTATCCCGTAGACATAAGCGCCGTAGATATTGTTTTGATTAACGCCATAATGATTATCATCGGACTCGTGATATCAAATCTCACAGTGCGCACAAAGATAACTAAGAGGCTACAATAGAGCTGTAGACAATCGATAGTCGCAATTAGCTCTTATTGATTGTTGCCTCGCTGCCATGACGACAGAGACTATTATACTAAAAAAAGGTGAACCCTATATATAATATGAACATGTATAGACGCATAATACTACTACTCACTGCAATTAGCACCCTGCTAATGAGCTATAGCTGCCAGAGTAGGCGCGAAATTCCAGATGAGGACCTTGTGAAAATCTTCCACGATGCCTACCTCGCCAATGCTTATATTGGAGAGTGCGGCATTAGTGAGGACTCTCTATATCTATATGAGCCCATCTTTGAGCGCTATGGTTATACGGTCGAAGATATGCAGTATACGCTTAAGACATTCTCGGAGCGCAAAAGTGCCCTGCTTAGCGACATTATGGAGGATGTGAGCTTACAGCTCGAGAGGGAAGCGCAGATTGAGCAACGCAAGATTGTGGTACTCGACACCATCGACAACGTAGCAAAGCGAAAATATACTCGCATCGTATATGAGGACTCTCTAATTCGCGTGAGGCGTCTACGCGATACAAGCAAATTGCGCATCACCATCGGTGACCTAACCGCGGGCGAGTATACCATATCGTTCGACTACCACATCGACACGCTGGATGAGAATCGCAACTCTCGCGTGTTGGTTTACGCTATGAAGGATGATACGGTAGAGACACTGCGCAATACAATGATGCTTTCGCGCTACCGCGACGCATCATATTCACGCAAACTCGCTATTGACACCTCACATACGGAGATATTCATCGACATGTACTATCACCCCCGAAACGAGGAGTCGAAACTGCCAGATATCAAGATTACAAATTTCAAAGTTGTGCGCGTGCTGCCAACAGAAGTTTCAGTCGATAGTCTATACCATAACCAGCTCGGCATACGCCTATTTAACTACGAAACGATGATGAGCTTTACGGCCGACACGGTAGTGGTGGTAGAGCCAGTCATCGAGCAACGCGACTCAATAACCATTGGCAATGAGAAGGATAGCATCGCACTACGCACTCGTTAACGGAGTATTGGAGAGGGGTATCGTAGTCGAGATTGATGACCTCGGCACAATCACCCATGTCTCACAACACGACAATATAGACAACATCGCAAGCGTAGAGTTCTACCCCGGCATACTTATTCCGGGCATGGTTAATGCCCACAGCCACCTCGAACTCGCCTATCTGCGAGGTGCCATTGCCGAGGCTACGGGCTTCGCAGGCTTTGCCCGCGAGATTGGACGCGTAAGAGGCAACTATACCAACGAGGAGCGTATGCACGCCGCATCGGTTGCCGATAGTAAGATGTGGCACGAGGGCGTTGAGGTGGTGATGGACATCTCTAACGACGATCTTATCATGCCCATCAAGGAGCACTCAAAAATCGAGTACCACACACTCTTTGAGGTATTTGGTCTAAATACTCAATCGTGTGATATGCAGCGCGCGATGGCAACAAAATATCGCCACAGCAGCATCACCCCACACTCTACATATTCACTACAGGATGCCATCTTTCGCGATATAGCCCGAGAGGAGGGCGAGGCTCTATCCATTCACCTATTGGAGTCGGAGGATGAGAGTGCACTATACCATAAGCGTGGCTCGCTTTGGGAGTGGTACACACGCATGGGCTGGGAGTGTGACTTCTTGGAATATGGTTCACCCACAAGGCGCATCATTGAGAGCGTCTCATCAGATAGAGAGACACTACTTATTCATGGATGTAAGGCTACAGCATCAGATGTAGAGCTTCTTAACAACCACTTTCAGAGGCCACCCACATGGGTGCTATGCCCCGAATCCAACCGCTACATCTCCCGCATAACGCCACCTATAGATATGCTCCGCGAGATGAATGCCTCGATTGCAATAGGCACCGACTCACTCGCCTCAGCACGCAACCTATCAATGGTAGAAAATATGCGTTTATTGGGAGAAGTGCCCCTTGCTGAGCTATTAACATATGCAACGATTAATGGCGCAAAAGCCCTTGGCGTAGCCAATCGTAAGGGCTCTATAGAGGTGGGAAAACAGCCAGGATTGGTCGTTATCTCTGGGGTAGACTTGCAGGCGTTGCGCCTAACACCAGAGAGCGAATCGCGACGCATTGTATAGTATACGCAAACAGACTATTTGGACATATTTTCAACCATAATAGAACAAGAGATATGGCAATAACATAGAGCCATATCTCCTTTTTTTGTAGGTATAGGACACCTGTTTCGGCACGATATTCGCACAAAGTATAACCGCAAAATATACCACTACAAGAGCGAGGTGCGACAACGGGTTAATGGGGCGCCACAAATAATGAAAATGACATAAGAGGAAAAACAATGAAATTGTTTTGACTCAACAAAACTTTTTGTTATCTTTGTCCTTTGTGGTATATCCGAATTTGACCGCTCACAAATGGCGGGATTTGGAGACTACCCTCATTGTGTAATTTAGAGATGTTCAACACAAAAGTTTTATAACCGTAAAACGCAAATGACTTTTTTTGTATATAAACAATTGTAACGATACAAAAAAGAGGCTACAAATCTCACTAAATCCCAACTTAGCAACCCTGAGATTGTAGTGAAACGTACAATACTTATGGACTGTAGCATAATAAACCAAAAGGAGGCTGGCAATACAGGCCAATCCATCCATTGTCACTACCACCCCGAGAGTGACACATGGATTGCATACGGAAAATCGGCATATGCACTTCAGCACATGATTGAGAGGGCTAATGTCGTAACCATAGTTAAATACTCCACCGAGTTAGATATGATGAGCATTAAGGTGGGTAGAGGCGTGCTTCGCGATTTATGCCAAAGCAACAATGTGGCGTACACAGATAGGGAGAGTTATATATGCATCACCTCAACCACACCCTTTAACACATCGGACTACGAGAACTGGGCGGTAAGCCTCAAGTTGGAGAGTTCACAAAAGGGGCACAGCTGGGTGCAGACTCCCGTAAGCGACAAGCTACCGCGTGAGGAGTTCATCAACGATGGCATGAACACCATTACGCGTAGCGTGAAGCGTATGCTTGACATAATATTTTCGGCGATGGCCATAGCATTCTTCGCTCCACTCTTCCTCATCACCTACATCATGGTCAAGAGTGAGGATGGCGGCCCAGCTCTCTTCAAACAGGAGAGAATAGGTCGTTTCGGTCGTCCATTCTACATCTACAAGTTTCGCTCAATGCGCATTGATGCCGAGAAGGATGGACCACAACTAAGTCATAGTGGCGGTGCGGATGACCCACGCCTCACAAAGGTGGGACGCTTCATTCGACTACACCACCTCGACGAGCTACCACAGCTGTGGAATGTCTTAAAGGGTGACATGGCATTTGTTGGTCCACGCCCCGAACGCAAGTTCTACATTGACATGATTATGCAGTACGACAAACGCTACGAATACCTATACCAGATACGCCCAGGCGTTACGAGCTATGCGACACTCTACAACGGTTACACCGACACGATGGAGAAGATGTTGCGACGCTTGGAGTACGACCTCTACTACCTCGGACATAGGTCGTGGTGGTTTGACGTGAAGATACTATTTTACACCTTCTGCTCAATAGTTTTTGGCAAGAGGTTTTAGCGAGGAACCATAAATTGGTCGAGAAGATTTTAAGATACTGCTTAACTTACGCGCTGATTTATGGATATCCTCATAGATTATAACAACACTAAAGTATGAAGATAGCCGTTGCAGGAACGGGCTATGTAGGACTTAGCATCGCCACCCTACTCGCCCAACATAACGACGTTGTAGCCGTAGACATCGTAAAGGAGAGAGTAGACATGATAAATCGTGGATGCTCACCCATTCAGGATGACTACATCGAGGATTATATGCTACATAAGAGTCTGTCGCTGCGTGCCACGCTCAACGATGAGGAGGCATACCGCGATGCTCGCTTTGTCGTTATCGCCGTGCCCACAAACTACGACCCTGCGCTAAACCACTTCGACACACACAACATTGAGGATGTTATCGAGAGAGTGCTCAAGGTAAACCCCGCGGCTACGATGGTCATAAAGTCTACCGTGCCTGTAGGCTACTCGCGTAGCCTATACACAAAATATGCAGCAAGCTCAGTAGAGCGCCTCAACCTGCTCTTCTCGCCAGAGTTTCTGCGCGAGAGTCGTGCCTTGGAGGACAACCTCTACCCCTCGCGCATCATCGTTGGCATACCTCATACCATCGCGGGCGAGGCCTTCGAGGTGGAGAACGAGGCTATCAGCAGAATCACCGACACCGAGTATCTCGAACGCGAGGCTGCGACCTTCGCCGAGTTGCTAAAACAGGGGGCGCTAAAGGAGGATATACCCGTGCTTTACATGGGCGTCAAGGAGGCAGAGGCCGTGAAACTCTTTGCCAATACCTACCTTGCGCTACGCGTGAGCTACTTCAACGAGCTCGACACCTACGCCGAGATGAAGGGCCTCGACTCTGAGGCTATAATCAATGGCGTGGGACTCGACCCCCGCATCGGCACACACTACAATAACCCCTCGTTTGGCTATGGCGGATACTGCCTACCAAAGGATACCAAGCAGCTTTTAGCAAACTATGGCGATGTGCCGCAAAACATGATGACGGCGATTGTCGAGAGCAACCGCACACGCAAGGACTACATCGCTGACCAGGTGCTCCGCAAGGCGGGATACTACACCGGGTCGAGCATGTGGGATGCCGCAAAGGAGAGAGAGGTTACGGTGGGCGTATATCGTCTTACGATGAAGTCTAATTCGGACAATTTTCGCCAAAGCTCCATTCAGGGAGTTATGAAGCGTATCAAGGCTAAGGGTGCAAAGGTCATCATCTACGAGCCCACACTGGAGGATGGTGCAATGTTCTTTGGCTCGGAGGTAGTGAACGACCTTGAGCGCTTTAAGGCCTTGAGCGATGTTGTTATCACCAACCGTTACCACACTGACTTAAGCGATATAGAGCAAAAACTATATACACGCGACCTATTTAGACGAGACTAAAACACTGCGTTTGTGACATACGCAAATTGCAAAGAGGGAATATTCCAATGATGAAAATCGGAATTCTTACACACTACGATGTAAACAACCAAGGAGCACAACTACAGCTCTTTGCCATGTACCGTTTTCTTGAGGAGATGGGGCATGAACCCGTAGTGTTGACCTATAAGAAGAACTACGATTTTGTGCCACAGTTAGAGCGACGCAACCAGATTACCATTGCATCTGTTCCCTATATCATACGCAACTTTCTCATTGCCAAAGGGCCTCGCCTAACATGGCATAACGTAAGAAAATATCGCATAAACAGAGAGTTCCGCTTGAGGAATCTCCGTCACGCCTCATACTGCTTGGCTGATGTAGATACCGCTATAGTTGGTGCTGATGAAGTATTTAGCCTCGAATTGGGCGTCAACATGATGATGTTTGGCCACGGCGTAAACACCCCGAATATGATAGCCTACGCCCCTTCGTGCGGTCAGACCGACATGGAGCGCATCGAACACTACCACTGCAAAGAGCTTATGAGTAGCGGTCTCAGCAACTTCGTTACGCTCTCGGCACGCGACAAGCGAACTCAAGATATTGTAGCGACACTCACGGGGCGCAGCGTAGAGCGCACTTGCGACCCTGCACTGCTCTACAAATTTCCCATCGAGAGCTACACACTACCTAAGGGTACACCCAAGCACAAATATATGGTTGTCTACTCCTACGATGCACGCTTTACGGCAAAGGAGGAGGTCGAGGCTATAAGTCGCTACGCAAAGAAGCACAACTTCAAAACTGTATCGGTAGGCACATATCATGGTTGGTGCGATGTCAACATCCCTTGCAATGCCCTCGAATGGCTCAAGTGCATCTCTGAGGCAGAGATTGTCGTTACAGACACCTTCCATGGAACCATTGCCGCAGCCATAACCTCGCGCCCTGTAGCGATATATTACTCCCAGCAGGTCAACTCCTCGAAGATGCTCGACTTAGTTGAGCACCTCGGACTCGAAGAGCGCATGATGCAGGGTGTGACATACGAGGAGTTGGAGAGGGTATTTCGCATGAGGCAAGATATGGATGCTCTCACCAAGCGCATAGAGGCAATGCGCGAGGAGTCAAAGCGTTACATACTTAATGCACTTTCGCTATGCAAAAGAATGTAACACAGCACTCCTTACGCTCTTGCACCGGTTGTGGCGCATGTAGCGCAGCATGCGGCGTGGGAGCCATAACGCTTGGCATCAACGATGAGGGCTTCTACGCTCCCGTTGTTGACACCACGAAGTGCGTGGAGTGCGGAGCGTGTCAAAGGGTGTGCTACAAATATGCCGACCTTACCCCCCTTCCCACACTCAATAGTCAGACCTGCTATGCTGCATGCTCAAGCAATGCCGAGACACACGCCACGACAACCTCAGGGGGCTTTGCATATGAGTTATCAAAGTGGGGCATAGAGAGCGGGTATCGCGTTATGGGTGTGGCATACGACTATTCCAGCGACATGGCACGCACGGTCATCATCGACAATATAGCGGACCTCGAACAACTCAAAGGTTCAAAATATATTCAGAGTCATACGGAGGAGGCGCTACACGCCTTCATCACACTCGCCATAAGTACCCCCTCGCAGCGCTTTATATGCTTTGGCACACCTTGTCAGATATATGGTCTGCGCCGCTTGGCAGAGTTGAAGCGTCTAAAAAATGAGATACTCTATGTCGACCTATTCTGTCATGGCGTACCCTCACACTTGGTGTGGAGGCCCTACATCAAGAGCATGCGCGACAGATTGGGAGAACTTAAAAGCGTGAACTTCAGATATAAGGGTAATGGATGGCACCAATACTCTATACGCATTGTGGGCGAACACGGCTCATACTGCAACTATGCCTACAACGACACCTTCTATCGCTTCTTCTTCGACAACGTGGCACTCAACACATCGTGCTACACCTGCAAGCTGCGACAAAGATACGCACCCTCGGACATACGCATTGGCGACTTTCTCGGTCGGGCATACGAACATCGTGAAGATGGCATATCTGCAGCCGTTGCTATAACAGCAAATGGCCTCAAGGCAATTAAAGTGTTGGAGAGTGGTCAACGCATTAAGGTTGTTGGCACACACCCCGTCGAGGAGTGCCTAAGGGCACAGAGCACAGATGACTACAGCGGAGTTGAGCTACGCAACAAGGTGGTTGCAAAACTCAAAGATGGAGACCTTAAGGCGACAAAGAGGTGGTACGTCGGAGAGTTCTCTCTAAGGCATAGAGTATATCTGCACCTTAAGAGCCTTAGCACGCTACTACCCAAGCGTTGTATAGTCATGCTACGACATACGCGCAGAGCACTACGATAATTTTGCATCAACACCCGCCCATTATGCATCTGATATTCTTCATATTATCGCCGTTTATAACCTTCCTATACTCCTGTTTCGACCTGCGTAAGCGCTCGGCACAGATAGTCTTTGTGCTCTTCTTTGGTCTCTTTGGCTACTGCCATACCTTCGAAGATATGCGCGCAGATAGCTTCCGCAAGTATGAGTCATTTACCAACTATGCCGCGATGGAGTATGAGGATATATACGACAACTTTGCGGCGGGTGAGGAGAGAGACATCTACGAAGATATACTATTTAGCACCCTCAAACACTTTACCGACAACCCCCACATCATGATGATGATAGTGGGACTCATAGCCGGCATCTTCTACATGCTATTAGCAAGGCGTCTGCTTGAAGATAGGCGTATGGAGTACTCATGGCCAACAGCAATAATTATAGCCATGTTCCTACTAAGCCTAAACATACCTCAGCTTGGCGGTATTCGCTCTTTCACAGCATTCCCCATATTCACCTACTCGCTCATACGACTACTCTTTGACGGAAAGAGGGTGTGGATTGTGGGTATACTCATTGCGCCATTAATACACTTTGGCTATATCATAGCCACCATAGCGGCAATTGTTGCTTGGCTTGTCCGCATACCCAACACCATACTGCACTACATCGCGATAGTTTTCTGCTGCGCCTCGATATTCTTAGACACCTCATCATATGGAGGTGTTCTCGACATGATGCTTGGCGCGGTAGATAACGAGGCCATAGAGTCCCGCATAATGAACTACGGTGACGAGGATACTGATTCTGAGTTTAATAAATCTCTAACCACACGCCTAATCAGGCTTAACAACCAGGCAAGCGCCGTATTCTTTGTCCTACTACTTATATACATACGCCGCAACTGGAATAGCCTACATACCACCCACTACACACAGAGGCTCTACAACGTGTTACTCCTCTTTGTGATAATTAGCTACGCCCTTATATCCTACTCCGTTGTAGGACAACGCTTTGTATACATAGCCTTGGTGCTGCTCTACATGTTTTTACTAAACCTATATCAAGACAATAGCGACAGCGCGATAAAGAAGTACATATACATCATGCCCATAGTCTTTTGCTTGCATATCGCATGGACCATATACAACGGCTACTGCAATACTGGACCAGACATATACTACCAACCCCTACCACTGCTCATAGTACAGCATATATCGTAAATTGGTGAGATATGAAGATAATGTTAGTCATAACACGCTCCGAATTAGGAGGTGCACAGAGTGTCGTCGTGCAACTCGCAAATAGGTTGTGCCTCACGCACGATGTTGTGCTTGTTGCAGGCGAGGGCGATGGCAAGATGTGGGAGATGGTGGATAGGCGTGTAGTACGCGAAAATGCTCTGCATTTGCAACGTGCACTATCGCTTAAGAACGACCTGCTTGCAGCCATAGAGCTACGCAAGATATACATTCGTCACCGCCCCGATGTGGTGCACCTGCACTCTTCGAAGGCTGGAACTCTCGGTCGCCTGATACTACCCTCGCGCAAGACCCTCTACACGGTGCATGGCTTCGACTCGGTGCGAGTTGCCTTTAGGAAGTTTCTCCCCGTAGAGCGCATACTTCAGCACCGCACAAGGGCAGTTGTTGGCGTAAGCAACTACGACCGCCACAATATGCTATCTGAGGGTATAACAAAGCGTGTGTCAACCATTTACAATGGCATTAAGAGGCCAGATACGTCAACGATTGCCGAAGTGGAGCACTTTAACCGCTACGACAAAGTGGTGCTTACTATAGCGCGCACCGACCCTCCCAAGCAACCTCAGTTATTTATCGATGTAGCACGCCTGCTACCTGAATACGGCTTCGTGTGGATAGGCAATCAACACGATATGAGCGAATTTGGTACACTTCCTGAGAACTGTCACTTTATTGGCAACATCGTGAATGCTGGTGCGTATTGCTCCAAGGCTGACCTCTTTATGCTCCCCTCCAACTATGAGGGCCTACCCATGGTCATCATCGAGGCAATGAGCTTCGGCAAGCCAGTTGTGGCATCCAATGTGGGAGGCATAAGCGAGATTGTGCGCAACGATACGAACGGCTATGTGGTAGAAAACACCCCTGAAGCCTTTGCCGCACGCATAAAGGAGATATTGGAGGACAAGATGATATATGACTCCTTTAGCAAGGCATCACTCGAGATATTCAACGCAAAACTCACAGTAGACAAAATGGTAAATGGCTACCTAAGCATCTACCAATCATTACTATAGCACAATATGACTGACACCGAACTACTCATCCAAACCATACGAAGTGGACTTGGCGTAGCCTATACGCTGGGAGATATATCGCACGCCAGCTGGGAGAGTGTATATAGCTTGGCGGCACAGCAGGGTGTAGCAGCCATAGCATGGGATGGTCTACAGCGCTTCATAAGCGAGGGGGCTATCACCCCGCAGCAGATGCCACAAAAGGCGACAAAGCTAAAGTGGGCATTGGCCGTGGAGCAGACCGAAAGACGCTATGCCAAACAGCATCGTGCAATAGTAAAACTCGCTGATATATTTGCTGATAACGGCATTAAGATGCAAATTCTTAAGGGCTATGGTCTCAGCCTTATGTATCCCACGCCACATCACCGCTCGTGTTGCGACATCGACATCTGGCTCTTCGGAGAGCAGCAGCGTGCTGACAACATCTTGCGCGAGAGACTTGGCATAGCAATAGATGAAGATAGGCATCACCACACCATATTCTCTGTCGATGGCGTAATGGTAGAGAACCACTACGACTTTCTAAACATACACTCACACCGCTCAAATCGCGATATAGAGGCACAACTTAAGCGACTTGCCGAAGAGCCCGAAGCACTTGATATCGCAGGTCGCACCATCTATCGTCCCAATGCCAACTGCCACGCGCTCTTCCTGTTGCGTCATGCTGCAGCACACTTTGCCGCCGTTGAAATTGTACTGCGCCACATAATCGACTGGGCACTCTTTGTCAAGCACTACCATAGCGCTATCGATTGGACATGGCTGCAGGAGGTGTGTCGCAAGCACAACATGGAGCTATTCCTCGATGCGATGAACGGATTTGCCATAGAGCTATGTGGAGTTGACGCATCGCTAATGCCAGCAACGGTGCGCCGCAGAGAGCTCGAGAGACGCATTCTCAACGACATCATCACGCCAGAGTTCTCCGTGCCACAACCTCAAAGCGGACTTTTGCCCATCTTATGGTACAAGCTACGACGCTGGTGGGCAAACCGATGGAAACAAAAGATTGTATATCGCGAGGGCGCTGTGGAGACATTTATCACACAAGTGTGCAGCCACATCTCAAAGCCAAAATCGATAGAACAACTATAGACTAACCCGATGTATAGCCAACCCATTACTCATCAACATCGCACTGCAATTCTATTTCTTGTAGACTGCTCCATATCTATGCTACAACCAGCACAGATAGGGAACATCGTGCGCCCAAAAATCGAGATTATAAAACTCATCTGCAACAATATGATTGATGAGTTGGTCTTACGCGCAAAACGCGGCAAAGAGATACGCAACTACTACGACATCGCAGCCATCGGCTATTATAGAGGAAGAGTGGAGTCCCTACTACCTGGTGATAGCAATGGCTTTATCGCCGTAGATAGACTTGCAGAGATGGCACCCATGCCTAAAACGATTTATATCGACCAATACGACTCTAATGGATTTGTTGTAAACGCCCCTATAACAATGCATGAGTGGATAAATCCACGAGCTGCAGGCTCAACACCTATGCTCGAGGCGTTGGCATACACCCACATACTTATTGAGAAGTGGTGTCGCAATCTCGACAATAGATATAGCTTCCCGCCAATGGTGTTTCATATAACCGATGGCGCATATAACGATGCAGAGGAGACTGCCATGTTAGAGATAGCCTCTCGCATCATGCAAACACATACCGAGGATGGCAACACCCTACTATTCAATATTCACCTATCGACAACCTATCCAGACAACTTCCATAAAATCTTCCCGCACGCCAAACGATTCACAACCGACCGCCCCGATCGTGCTATACTCTACAAAATGTCGAGTATCATACCCAAGGAGCTTGAGCCATTCATCGCCCAACTACTGGGTCTTAAGCACAAAGGCCCATACCGCGGCGTGGCATACAACTCATCACCCATGGAGATTCTCTCGATACTCCAAATTGGAACACAAAGTGTTAACAACATACGACACTTGTAGAATATGGAACTAAGTACAATAACACAATTTCGGAATGCAATGATGCACCCCGATGTGTGCCTACGACGCTGTAGAGAGATAGCTTGCGAACCCGACACCTTCACTCGCACACAATACTTCGCCGAGTGCCGCGCAGAACTACATGGGGAGAGAGTCATGGTCTATGCCCCTATAACTATGACATCTATGGCGATGGTTAGATGCGCGAAAGAGGCTCTTTCCTCCAATAATTGCCACACAAGCAACTTCGTAATCTTTGAGGACGAGATGCTCTGCACAGGCATCAACTGCCACTACGGCACAATTATCATTGAACACCTTCCCGAAGGCACACCTCTTAGCGAGGCGCTATACACTCATACATACAACAACCTCGTCATGGGTTTAGAGGCTCTGCGCATAGAGCTTCAACAATGTAATGTGAGTATCAACCACCTACACCCCGACAGCATCATTGTTGACAGTCACCACCAGTGGCATGTGATACGCGGCTACTACGCTACGCATGGCATTGGAGGAGACATCGAAGCCTTCGATAAACTCAAGGAGTTGATTACGCGATACTCCATCTCCGATAATGCAACTGATGAGACACTACACGAGGAGTTTTCATACTATGGAGTAAACAGCGATAGTAACCTTACGGTGTACCCCATGTGCGAGGGTCTGCGACGCTTTGCCACACTCACAGGTTATGGCTTTGAGGATGATAAGGGTAATATAGTCATTGATGCCATCTACCATAGCGCACAGGACTTTATCGAGGACCGCGCACTCGTTGAGAGCCACTACGGCAGGTGGGGTTTGATAGATAAGCAGGGACGGTATATCATAGATATGAAGTATGACCACATCGAGTTTGACGTAGACAACGGTATGTCAGAGGTCACTCTCAATGGCCATCGCGCCACCTTCGACTACTTTGGCATGCAGCTTACACCTTGGAGGTGAGCCCCCACTAACGCAGTTTGTGCGCTTGGAAGTGAGGCGTTACCACACGCATGAAGAACAAGAGCGCCACTACGACCAACACTGCGCCAAGCATGTAGCAGTGCTCGTAGCCACCCTCGGCAAGCATACCGCCAAAGAGCATGCCACAACCGATGCCTACATCCCAACCAGTGAGATATGTGGCGTTTGCCGTCGCACGACGCGAGTTGGGGGCAAGATTAATAAATAGTGTGTTGTATGCTGGGAACATAGTTCCGTAGCCATAGCCAAAGAGAAAGGCTGTAAGGAAGAAGAGTATATATCCTGCCGTGATACTCCATCCAGCCACCAGGTAGAGCAATGCCTCGCCCATAGCACCAAAGAAGGCTATGCATATACCCAGGCGAATCGTCTCTGTTACAAAGCCCCTGTCTACGCGCTTACCCGAGTGCAGACGCGAGGTTATTAATCCCGCAGCCATCACAGTAAAGAAGAGACCAGCATTTTGCGTTATGCCCACCTCGTTTGCATATATAGCCATATAGCTCGTCGTCATACCATAAGGTATGGCAAGGAGGAAGAAGGCAAAGCATGCACGAATACCCTCCTTGAGAAAGAAGCGGTCTGCCGAGAGTTTAAACTCTGTCTTCTCCAATACCCTGCGCGGAGCATGCACGATAGATGCGAGAATCAGACCTATGGCACCTGTGACAAGCGATGTGAGGAATAGTAGCGTATAGTCACCCAACGATATAACAAAGAGTCCCGCCATCGGTCCAAAAGCCATCGCAAGATTATTCGTAACACCATAGTATCCAAGACCTTCGCCACGCCTTGACGATGGCATGACATCGATAACAAGGGTGTTTCCCGCCGTTGTCAGCATACCGAAGCTAAAGCCGTGGAATATGCGTAGGAGGATGAATAGCGCGAGTGTCTGCGTGATAAAGAAATAACCCGTAAACGAGGCTACGAATATGGCATAGGCAGCAACATATACACTCTTTCGCGGCAATGTATCGGCTACAAATCCCGCTATAGGGCGCACCGAGAGTACCGCAATGACATAGCACGATAGTACCACGCCCACCAGCGTCTGGCTAATGTCAAAGGTGTCCTTGAGATAGAGAGGCAGCGTGGGCACAAGTATAAAGAATGAGAACGACATTAGAAATGCCGATAGACATACCAATATGTAATTTCGCGTAAAGAGTTTGTCTCGGGTTCCGTTAGCCATTAGTGCGAGTATTTATAGGTTAAATCTAATAGCTCATACCGTACGCATCACTCAGATGCAACGCATACACCACACAAAAGTAGCAAATTTTTCTCCATTATACAAAATATATAGGGATGAAGCTACTACTATCCCCATATACACTGTGCAGTCTACATATCCCCATGCTCCTCATTATAACACTTCATCCTACTCATTCACCTCGTTATGCTCAAGCAAGACAACACAATCAGAAAGGTTTGATACAAAGGTTAATTGCCTCATAATTAAATTTATCACAACAGAGTATTAATACCATGCTTCACAAAAAACAGTATCCATACTACACAGCCTAATTTGTGGTCATCACATGTTAGACCCATTATATATGAGCGAATAGTACATATTATCAATAGAAACTTTGCTCGTTCAATAAATTTTCGTATCTTTGTAACAGACACGCTCAAATATTGAGCAAACATATTTTTTTGAAAGTGTTATCGCTTTGTCCTTATTGAAAATGTGGAAGTTTTCTAAAATCGGAGGACCAACGAACAGCACTCATTTCTTGTATAGCTATGTGGCTATGCACTATTGTTGCATGCACCTCATACTATCCAAGTGTGGGGAAATGTAACGTTTATTCCGATTTAGGTATTTCCACAACCTTCAATAGATAAACGAATTGGCTCCACACTTTCTTTTTTGGGGTTATCTCGTCTCAGGAGCCAGGCGTAATAAATTCAAATAATAACTATGGGAAAATCTGGAGCTGCTGCGTATGCATTAATGAGACTATTTCAACAGAACCCAGGTCTTTGGGATTATCTTCTTACTTTTATTGTTTGGCTACTGGTTGCGACATTAGACACTGCCATCATATCAGCGCTAATAGCATTGATAATAAAAAGTTTCAATAGCAATACGAAATTTTATGATATATTTAGAGGTATATTTATAATTGTAGGAATCATCCACATCATTCTAACTCTCATAATGCTATTCGCATAAATACAAGCATAACTAAACAGAGACGCAAAGCATTCGCAGCGTATGTTGATGCTATAAAAGAGTACCTTGAACCAAGGAACGAATAACATTGAGGTATCTGAATATTTGTATGGGGCATTCACACGGATGCCCCTTTCATGTATAAAACGCAGAACTGTACTACTCATAACTACACCATAATGCTGTCATCATGAGCACAGCGAAGGATCCCCTCGCCGACAACAATCATTGGTGAGAATGGTGCTGCCGTTATCAAGGAGACATAAGAGACATTAAGGGACATAAGAGAGTTCGCGGACAATATCTAATAGCATAATCCTTAATTTCACTAATTTCCTTAATTTCCCTAATGTCTATTATATCCCTTGAGACACTTGACTACTCCTGCCATCGGCAGGGTTACCTCATAGGGCAACAACAAGCCCCTCCTTTTCAAACGGAGGGGTTTGGGGAGGATTGTAAACATAACCGGCAATAGCCGGCTCTTTAAGCCTTAATCCGGGGTTCGGCATTTGTGTATAAACACAAAAAAGCCGAACCCTTACGGATTCGGCTTAAAGAGGCGGCTACCTACTCTCCCACCTAAATAGGCAGTACCATCGGCGTGAGTGAGCTTAACTTCTCTGTTCGGAATGGGAAGAG
>JAZRAW010000039.1:0-2150 GCA_045634765.1 Alistipes sp. | reverse complement strand
AACATTAGGTATGGAACAAGGTTGCTGTTGTCGCTACCGTTGGCATACTCCATATTACCTACTGATGTGTTAAGAGATAATGAGTAGTTGGCGCTAATATCGAGGTTACTACCTTTATCATCGGTCTTGAGGTTGTAGTATGCCACAGCACCAATTTGTGGGCGACGGAATGGATTAGCGGTCTCGCTAACAGATGTTGAGTATTTATCTAAATTACCATTGAGAAAATTTGAACTCCTTGTTGTAGATTTGCTTTTGAAATCCGATCCTCCGATATGCAGCGATGCTCCTAAGGTGCTACGCTTTGTAAAATCGTAGCTCGCACTGATATTTGCGCCCAACGAGTGGCCTCGTGTCTGCTCTATTGTTGAGTTCAAAATATCAGTGTATGTATCTTTGTAGTTGTAAGTAGCATCGGTCTCGTTCTTGTGATTATAGTTGTGATAGCTGAGATTTGCCGATGCATTAAACTTATTCTTTGAATAACCCAAATAGAGTGTTGCTCTTGGTGATATCTGACCGCCACGATAGTTTGCACTAACACTTGCACTACCTGTCATACCCTCATTAGGATTCTTTTTCATCACAATGTTCACGACACCACCAGTTGTCGATGCCTTATACGAACTATTTGGCGACATTATAATCTCAATATTCTCTATCTGGCTTGCAGGCGTTGAGCGAAGCATCTCCATTAATGAGGCATTGTCCATCACAGGCTTTCTACCATTGATATATATCGTTGATGTACCCTTACCCACAATACTAACAGAGTTATTGTCTAAGGTCATAAGTGGCGCATAGCGCAACAAGTCGTAACTATCAATACCACCTGCATCTGCTATGCTTGGTGTATAGATGAACTTGCCTGGCTTCTGTTTTAATACAGGGGCTGTGGCTGTCACAACGACATTGTCAAGAGTGATTGCTGACTCTGTTAACGTGATAGCCATCTCATCAGCTGTAGGCTTTACATAGGACTTCTCATAGCCTAAAAATGATACCTCCAAAAGGTATTTCTCTAAGTCGCTATCCAGGCCATTGATTTGGAACGCACCCTCTAAAGCTGTTACGCAGTGCGCAACAGCAGTACTGTCGGGCATCTCAATGCAAGAGACTACAGCACCAACTATTGGTCTTTGTTCTGCATCTGTCACACAGCCTCTCACAACATTGCTCTGTGCAATAGCTGCACTCATAGAATAAATACTAAATAGTACAACTAATAAAAACTGTTTCATATCAAAAGATTTTGCGATTATTATCCTTGTTTCTATCACAAAATTACCCGAAAAAAGTTTTACACAATAAAAAACGACCTACGAATTTTAGTTCGTAAGTCGTTGTAAATCAGCAGTGGCTGAAAATATTTATTTGACACCACTCTTAAAAAGTTTGACACTTCTATTTTTCGAGCATATCTCTGAGGAAAATCGAAAGATTTGTATCACTCTCGGTCAAGCCGAGCTTGTGTCTGATATCTGCACTATGGTGATAGTGGCGTGGCTGGCTTGTGTATGCTTTGATATCCTTGCCCTTTAGGCCGATTGCATACAAACAGCAGATGTTTATCTCCTCATCAGACAAACCCCGCTGCTTGAGAGCAGAGATAAACTCAGGATTGTTGCCCTCGATGGTGAGGCGTGTCGACTCGATAAAGCTCTCTTTGTCGGCCAGCAATGATTCTAACTCCTCATAGGCCTTTTTGTTGGCAGATGTAGTGCCAGTAATCTGCGAAATGATGACCTTATTCAGCACATCGAGTCTCGCTTTGATAACGGCCTTTGCTTCATCCCTAACGTTTGAGTCCTCGACCATCTTTGTCAGTGCATCACGCTCGGCAACAGCGTCTGCATACAACTGCTCATACCTCTGCTTCTCAACCTCCAACTCTCTGTTCTTTGCACGGGTGATTTGCAGTCGTCGGCGGATAATCATAATCACCAAGAGTGAACCAATCAAAGCAATAACGCACGCCATGATAGCAATCGTACGCTTATTCTTCGCCTCAGTCTCCTTTGCTTTTGCCATCTCCAGGTTATGGCGTTCCTCGACAAATTTGGTATCTTGTTGCATTATAGCCCAAGTGGTGCTATCGGATACGATCATATACTCTTTATATGCTCTCAAGGACTCTTCGTATCTTCCTA
>JAZRAW010000038.1:0-28142 GCA_045634765.1 Alistipes sp. | reverse complement strand
GTTTGTATCTATCGCATTCACACGCTTATATGATACTTCGCCATGAGGGCATCAAATAAATAACTTACAACAAATAATTATTAATTTTAATTCCAATTACATTATGAAAAGATTTTTCGCTTTAGCGGCATTGGTGCTTGGTTTAGCAGCATGCCAAACGGAGCCTGAGGGTCTCGACGTAAACGTAGGTGGCGAGGTTGACACTACCATCACCGTTACGCTTCCCGACTCTGAGACTCGTGCAAATAGTGCAGTAGGCGCATTTGCGAATCTTGATCTTAAGAATAGTGATTTAACTATTCGTTACATTCTTCAGGTATACTATGGCGAGACTGCAGCTCCTAAGCAGTTCGCTTATAGCGATGAGACTCACGTTACATTTGACGTTCGTCTTGTTCCTGGTCGTGACTACAAATTCGTAGTTTGGGCGGATGTTGTTGATGGCACAAATGCTGTTGATGGTGTGGATGTTGGCGACAACCACTACAACACCGAGTACCTTACTGCTATCACTTTCAAGGGTGATTGGAACGCAATGGATGAGACATTTGATGCATTTACTGGCGTATTCGACACTGCAACAAAGTTGACTGATGGATACACTGGTACTTCATCTATCAACATTCCATTGACTCGTCCATTCGCGAAGTTGCGCGTATTGACAACAGACATGGTAGAACTTGGCAACCTTGGTATTGTTCCAGAGGGTGTTAAGGTTAAGTACACCGTTCCTGTATACAATTCATTTAACGCACTCAACGGTGCTGTTAATAACACAACAGTTGTGGATAAGGTATTCGAGTACAACCTTACTGATGATGATGTTGAGAAGTATGAAGCTACACAAACTACTAAGACTCTCTTCACTAACTACCTCTTCGGTGCTGATAATGGTGTTATCAAGTTCGAGATGTCAGTGTACGACAATACAAATGCAAAAGAGTTAATCAAGTTCAACAACTTCTCTACTGATATTCCTGTTCAGCGTAACTACTTGACAACCATCCAGGGTGATATCCTTACTGATGGTAACAAGATTGAGGTTAATGTTACTGATGAGTTCGCTAACGCGGGTTCTTCTACTGATGCTCCTTACTATCAAGAGACTATCAGCAGCGTAGCAGAGCTTCTTACTGCTATCAATGCTAACAATGGTGAGTATATCCTTATCTCTGACCTTGACGTTAATGGCATTACTACATCTGCACTTGCAGCTACTCGCTCTACTGGTAATGGTACTACTATCAACCTTAACGGTTACACTATCACCCTTAAGACCGATATTACTATTGCAGAGGGCAATACTCTTACCATCAACGATATCAACGAGAATGGTGAGACTGGTGCTATCGTTAGCAAGGGTGGTCAGCTCGTAAACAACGGTACTTTGAACATCGAGGGTGGCGAGTTCGGCGAGAATACTATCGAGAACAACAACGGTGAGGTAAATATCACTGGTGGTGAATTTTCATATAACCCTGAGAACGAGATACCTGATGGCTACAAAGTCGTAGAGACTGAGAATGGCAAATACGAGGTGCGTGTAGGCGACCCTATCGCTAAGATTGGTGATGTAGAGTATACTACTATTCAGGCTGCTATCGAGGCAGCTGAGGGTGAGACTACTATTAATCTTACTGCAGACGTTACACTTAAGAACACCGTAGTTATTGCTGAGGGTAAGACAGTAACTCTCAACCTTAATGGTAAGACTCTCGCACACGCAGATGAGGCAAATAAATATGCACTCAACAACCTCGGTACACTTACTATCACCGGTAATGGTACTATAAACGCACGTGGTATCTACAACGGCTACGGTAATGGTGGCGAGAATGTTGCAACAGCAAAGTTGACTATCGAGAATGGCACATTCAATGCTAAGGGCGAGAATGGCGGTGCTGCTGTTTATAACTATGGTGAAGCTAACATCAATGGCGGTTCATTCACCTCTATTGGAGGTTACTCATTGAACAACCAGAGCGGATCCTCAATGACTATTGCAGATGGCGTAAATGCAAACAATGGTGTCTATACATCAAATGCAACTTTAACAATTAATGGCGGTGAGATTTCAGGTAATAGAAGCGGTTGCCACGTTATTTATTGTTGGAATGCAAATATTACCATCTACGGAGGCACATTCTATAATAACAACTCTGGCAATGCAACAGTAATGGCAGCTGGTACAACAACTATTACTTATAACGGAGGTAATTACGGCATTAAGGATGGTCGTGTTCCCGGCAATGGTAATACTTGGACATCATGCTTGCTCGACTCAGCTAATTCTGCAACAGCAGTTATCAACGATGGTACATACAACGGAGGTTTCCGCGTTCAGGCTGGCACATCTATGACAATTAACGGTGGTTCATTCAATGATTGCTATGGTAGCAACTATAACATCTACGGCACTGTAACTGTCAAGGGTGGTACTTACACTGATGCTGCTGCAATTGCATTTGCAGAGAAGTATGTAGCAAATGGTTATATGGCTGTGGATAATGGTGACAATACATCGACTGTAATCATGCCAGCTGCTAAGGTAGGAAGCACTATATATACTTCAATTGACGAAGCTATCGCAGCTTGGACTAACAACACTACTCTTACATTGATGAGCGATGTAACTCTTAGCGATGTAATCACACTAAAGTCTACTGAGCACCATATCCTCAACCTTAGCACATTCACAATGACTGCAGCCAGCGGCAAGAATGCTATTGAGATTACTCCATTCGGTGACGGTGCAGGAACAGCAGCAAAATCATGTCTTACAATAAATGCTGATGCAAATAATCCTGGACAAATTGCAGCAGGAAACAAAGCTTGTATCTACTACAAAAAGACTAATGGTATTAATGACCGTATTATGGTAACAATAAACGGCGGTGTATTTGATGGTACAATCAGTTCTTCAAGTAATAATGGTGGACAGGCTTGCCCATATTTTGTATTCAATGGAGGCGTGTTTAATAAATCCATCAATCTTACTAAAGCTATGCTAAAAGTTACTGATGGAACATTCCACGGCATGTTTAGCTGTACAGGAGACTCTACAGCGCATCGTCTTATTTCAGGTGGTACATTCAAATCATGGACATTCATGACAGCAGACGCTGCAAATAAGTTCTGTGTAGGAACAGATAAGCAGACATATAATGTAGGCGTATACGTTAATGACGAGGGATACCTCGTTGTTGGCGGCCCAGTAATCACAGAGTTCGGCGACAAGTTCGCAGCTAAGGCTACTAATGCTACAAAGTGGAGTAGCTACTTGAAATATAGCAGCGCAGCAGCTAATGGTCTATACTACACCAATGCTGAAATGGCTATAGAGAAGCATGGTGCAGCAAATGTAGAGCTTGCTGAGTAGTAAACTAAACCACGCGACATACAATAAGTAAAGCAAAAAATCAGAAGTTGTTAAAAAAATGTGTTGCGGAGAGGGGCGCTCCAAATGGAGCGCCCCTAACTTTTTGAAATCTAAAAATCAATAAACAGACTAAAGTCTATCTCTCGACGAACCTTTTCTCGAGGTGCACGAAGCGAGGGAACAGAATATTATTCTCGATGTGTATATGCTCGAAGAGGGCATCCATAAACTCCTCGAGATCCTCAAGCATCAACTTATAGCTCGCACACGCATCCGCCGGTGCAACAAAACCATTCATAAGATTACGGATATACTTATAGCGTGTGCCCTCATCACTATGCTCACTATGCATAACGCGAATAGGATTAGCGACACTACCACAGTGCATCTTCTCACTCTTAGCACCACGAAGCGAGGAGTCATAGAGCGCATAACAATAAGGGAAAAGCACCTGCTCCTCCTTCTGCAAGTGGCTCTCGAGGTCCTCGAGCGAAGCAGCAAAGAGCGTAACAAGCTGCTGGAGCTCAGGATGGGCATCGCCATGAACAGCAGCAACACGCTTTATATCGGCAAGGAGCTGAGGTCCCTTAGCACGAATGCCTCGATGGTGAATCTTTAGAACATAATCTATCAAGAGGTCGGTAGGCCACGAGGCAAAGGGGATGACACCACGCGAAGAGTCCTGACTATCGGCAAGTGCCGCGCACACAGCATCGACATCTACACCTGCATTGCGACAGGCATCAACAAGCAGCATAGCCCCACCACAACAAAAGTCTATACCGAAATACTTAAACACGCGGGCTGCCGCAAAATTATCGTTGACAATCGAGCCAACGCTCATATTAGCATAATTAGCACCTTTCATAACATTATCTTTTTATTCGTTTTGTTTAGTTTTATCGCTGCAAAGATAATACAAATTAGAGCAACAGCAAATCGGTATTATTTATCCTACAATAGGCAAAACCTATACAACTCTGGGGGGGCGTGTAGACTATGGACTGCGAACAAAAATAAGATTTATGCCTAAAAATTTTGATTTTCAAAAAAATGTTCATAACTTTGGATTAGTTTATCCTTATTGGTAGCATTTAACACACTTTACATGTATAAAATCTCGCAGTTATGAAAAAGCTAAACAAGCCAGCTATTTTGGTTGTTGACATGCTCAACGACTTTGTTTATGGAGCCTTAACCTGCGAACGCGGTAAGGCTATCGTACCAGCAACAGCACAACTACTCGACGCAGCTCGCAAGGCAGATGTCCCTGTGATATTCTGTAACGACGCTCACCGCAAGGGTATAGACCGCGAACTTATAATCTGGGGCGACCACGCAATTGCCGGCACACCAGGTGCAGAGGTAATACCCGAATTGGCACTATCAGAAAGAGACTATGTAGTACCCAAGCGCCGATACAGCGGATTCTTCCAGACAGACCTCGACATTCTTCTCAAAGAGTTGGGCGTGCAGACAGTCGTCATGACTGGCCTACATACACATATGTGCGTACGACACACATCGGCTGACGCCTACTGCCTCGGCTATGACGTGGTGGTGGCAAAGGAGGCTACAGACTCGTTCACCGAGGAGGACTACACATCAGGTCTCGCATATCTTAAATTATGCTACGGTGCAGATGCCTACACAAATGAAGAAATTATAGCAATGCTATAAACAGTTATAGAACAGCAAATTAGCCGAGGGTATCGCAATCCTCGGCTAATTTATTTTCATAAAAAGCAAAAAAAAGAGTCAAAAATATTTGGTACATTAGAATATTTACCTTATCTTTGCACGTCGAAAAAAAATTACGGGATGTAGCGCAGTCCGGTTAGCGCACCTGCTTTGGGAGCAGGGGGTCCCAGGTTCGAATCCTGGTATCCCGACAAAAAACACAGAGGTCGTAGCATTACGACCTTTTTTTTGTATATATCTACGCAGAGCAGAGGCAGCGACATCTTAGTTACACTACCCCATTAGCTGACGTGCAACATCGGCAGCAGCACGCTCCATATTTTCTTTAGCGATATCACGTTGCATAGCCAGCGCAAGAGGTTGACCCGAGGGTGTAATAGCACGCACCGCATGGAAGCCACCCGCAAGAAGTTCCCTCTCGCCCTCTACCCTACCGCCAAGCGCCACAACGGGGATGCCGAGGCGCTGCGCCGCAGCAAGCACACCCGCAGGGGCCTTACCATGTAGAGTCTGCGCATCTATAGAACCCTCACCCGTAACCACCAATGCTGCCCCCTCTGCCCTACGCTCAAAGTCGAGCAACGAGAGTACAATCTCTATACCTGGGCGCATGCGAGCACCGAGCATAGCGTGTAGCACATAGCCCATACCTCCTGCAGCACCCGCGCCAGCGACATAGGCACTATCAGCATCTACAACATCGGCAAAGTGGCGCAAGGCCCTATCGAGGCGCAATACCATCTCGGGCGATGCACCCTTTTGTGGAGCGAAGATATGCGCCGCACCTTGTGGACCATATAGCGGGTTATCTACATCCACCGCCGCAGTAAACTTAACCCCCATCAAAAGAGAATGGCGCGCTGCGGTAGATATGCTCTCCGTGCGCTCCAAGATTGAGATAGTATCGCAAAGCTCCACGCCCTCGTCATCGTAGAAGCGGTAGCCTAAGGCGCGAAGCATGCCCACGCCACAGTCATTCGTGGCGCTACCACCCAAACCCATGATTATCTCGCTACATCCGCGCTCAAGGGCATCTGCGACAAGCTCGCCAGTGCCGAATGTCGAGGCGATAAGCGGATTGCGCTCCTCGGTTGTTAGGAGTGTAAGACCACTTGCCGAGGACATGGCAATAACAGCCGTAGTGCCCTCATTGATAAGCGCATAGTTCGCCTCAATCTTACGACCGAACGGGTCGCTCACCACCACCGACACCATCTCGCCACCCACGCCCTCCGATATAGCCTCGGCCATGCCCTCGCCACCATCAGCGATAGCGAGCACCTCAACCTCGGCATCGGGACAGACCTCCATAAATCCACGACGGAATGCCTCGCCCGCCTCGCGTGAGGAGAGTGAGCCTTTGAATGAGTCGAAAGCAGCGATAATGTGCGTCATAGTTTGTGGTCTAAAAATCTTTTCAACCACAAATATAGTGATTATTCGCCAAATATTCTTATCTTTGTGGATGCAGTTTTTTACGCAAAACCTATTACGACTATGAAACGACTCAAAACGCTTATGATATTTTCGCTTGTTATGCTCCTTTCTCTATCCGCTGTTAGTGCCCAGGACCACCGCTACGATGCAGGCGTAAGTCGCGAGCTTGCCGAGTGGCGCAAGGCAACCATCAGCGACTTGCGATATGAGTTGAGCTTCGACCTGATTGAGAATTGTGGTGTGGCAAATATCACGCTAAGCACATCAAATAAACAAGATATAATCTTTGATTTTAGAAATACAGACAAGGTCTATGGGGTCTATGATGTAGCAAGCGATGAGCGTATCGAGCATCGCTGCGAGAACGAGCATATAATAATAGCGGCAAGCTCGCTCGAGGGTCGAGAGATGCCACTACAAATAGCAATAAACTTCGGCATTGATAATCAGTCGCTTAACCGCAAGCCCGACTTCCTCTATACGCTGCTTGTGCCCGACCGTGCGCGCACACTCTTCCCCTGCTTCGACCAACCCGACATGAAGGCTCAGTTCGAGCTGCATCTCACTATTCCAAAGGATTGGGTGGCCGTGTCGAACACCTCGGTAAGCAGCGTACAAACCAATCTATCGCCCGACTACAACATCGTGAGTTTCAACCCCACCGAACCTCTGAGCACCTACCTCTTCTCGTTCGTGGCGGGTAAGTTCGATAGTCGCACTTATGACGATGGCAACCACCGCTTTACGGCATACTACCGCGAGACCGACCCCAAGCGCCTTGCGCAGCTCGACACCATCTTCGACCAAGTGGCGGCATCGTTAGAGTGGTTAGAGGAGTACACAGGCATCCCCTACCCCTTTGCCAAGTATGACCTTATCATGCTCCCCGGCTTCCAGTATGGCGGCATGGAGCATACGGGTGCTACGCTCTACAACGACAGCCAGATGTTCCTCGGCGAGAACCCCACGCTCGATGAGGAGTTGCGCCGCATGCAGCTTATAGCACACGAGACTGCGCACATGTGGTTTGGCGACTATGTAACAATGGAGTGGTTCGATGATGTGTGGACAAAGGAGATATTCGCCAACTACTTCGCGGCACGCATGACAGAGCCCCTCTTCCCCGAGGTTAACCACAGTCTCAACCGCCTCAAGACATACACCTATGCAGCATACAACGAGGACCGCACAGCGGGTCGCACAGCAATACGCCAAGAGCTCGACAACCTGAATAATGCAGGACTTATCTACGGTCAGATAATATATAACAAGGCCCCCATCGTGATGGATAAGATTGTGGAGCTTATGGGCGAGGAGGCCTTCCGCGCGGGCATTCAGGAGTATCTGCACACCTACGCCTATGGCAACGCCTCGTGGAACGACCTCGTGATGATTCTCGACAAGCACAGCGAAGAGGATATCACTACATTCAGCGAGGCGTGGGTCGAGAAGGCGCGCATGCCATTTATACATTTAGAATATAGAAATGGGCGATACTCCATATGTGACCAGCATCCACAGTGGTCACAGAGCTTCAACTGCTATGTGGAGTATAAGAACGGCAAGACAGAGATTGTCGAGGTTGAGATTAAACCAGGCAAGGATAGCTACACCTTCCCTCGCAATGCTAAGATTGTCATTCCCAACTGCGATGGTCGTGGCTACGGACTCTTTATCTTGCCCAAAGAGACGGTCAATTGGATGATGCAACATATTGACGAGGTGGAGGATGACCTTATGCGTCAGTCGATGGTGACGATGCTCAACGAGATATACGAGTGGCGCAATAGTGAGACAGTGTGCGATGTGCGCGAGTGGCTCGACTTCCTTATCGACTACATTCCCCGCGAGAAGAACTATCTCATAGCCTCCACGCTCAACAGCTACCTCACGAAGCCTATGCTCGAGGTGGGCACAGCCGAGGATGAGGCGCGCCTATGGGAGATAGCCTCGACGTGCGACAACCCAGCCCTCAGCCGTCGTCTGAAGATGACTCTTTCGCATGTCATGCGCTCGGAGGAGGTGTGCTCTAAAATGTACGATATGTGGAGTACAGAGAGCGACAAGATGCTTAACGAGAGCGACGCTATGACTCTCGCATACGAGCTTGCGGTGCGCTATCCCGAGCGATACAACGAGATATACACCACTCAGCTTGAGCGCATTAGCAATGCTGACAGGCGCAATCAGTTCGAGTATATCATGCGCGGCACACACCCCGATGTGGTGGTGCGCGATGCTCTCTTTGAGTCACTCATGGAGCCTGAGAACCGCCGCATAGAGCCTTGGACCGCTACGCTACTGAGTTACCTCAACCACCACCTGCGTCAGGAGGAGGCGGTGAAGTATATCTACCGCGGTTTGGAGGAGATGGAGGAGGTGCAGCGCACGGGCGACATCTTCTTCCCACGCAACTGGGCGGGAGCACTCCTCGGTGGCCACACAAGCGACGAGGCGAAAGCCGAGGTGCAACGCTTTTTGAACGACCACCCCGACTATCCTCGTCTCCTTCGCAACAAGATATTGCAAGCGGCAGATATACGCCACACTCAGCCCTATCCCTACTACTAACCTACTGGCGCACCCAGATAAGTTTATCGGTGTCATAGCCACGCTCACGGGCTATGGCAAGGATATGCTCTATGGTGGGTTCTGGCAGGCTTGGCGTGCGCGAGAGTATCCACAAATACTTTGGCGAACTGCTGCCCACAAGCGCCCAGTCGTAATCCTCACCCAACGCCAGGATATTGTAGTCGGAGTAGAAGAATAGGAAGAACGATACGCGCAACTGACCAGGGTGTTTACCCAACTTTGCCTTGCCATCTGTTACGCGCAGAAGTCCCGTCTTTGCGTCCACGCCGCTATTACGCACCAATATCTTACCATTAGGCTCAAGCGAGTAGTATGCTTCGCAGCGCTCCATATTACGCTCGAAGCGGTGGTCGTAGCGAGCGAGCTCATACCAGCGCCCCATATAGCGTTCAACATCGAGGTTGCTAACGGTTGTTGTGTTGATGTTCTGTGCATTACACGCCGAGGCTGTCATCATGATTAGTGCCATAAGAATAGTTCGTAAATGTCTCATATCATCGTGGTATTTACCCCATAATGAGCATATATAGTGCCAACACATCATCACTATTTGCATTTTTAGTTAAAAGGTGCTATCTTTGTAGATTAGAAACTAAACACATATCAAAATATGAACGCTATTGTAAAGAACGATTTTCAGTTCGAGGGCCAGAAGGGTCACTATGTAGGCAAGGTACGCGACGTATACAACATCAACGACGACTACCTCGTAATGGTTGTGTCGGATCGTATCTCAGCATTCGACGTTGTACTTCCCAAGGGTATTCCTTTCAAGGGTCAGGTGCTTAACCAGATTGCAGCGAAGTTCCTTGATGCCACAACCGACATTCTCCCCAACTGGAAGATTGGTGTACCCGATCCAATGGTTACCGTAGGTCACCGCTGCGAGCCCTATAAGGTTGAGATGGTAATCCGTGGTTACCTCTCTGGTCACGCATGGAGAGAGTATAAGGCAGGCAAGCGCACCATCTGCGGTGTTGCTATGCCCGACGGCATGGTTGAGAACCAGAAATTCCCCGAGCCTATCATCACCCCCACAACAAAGGCTGATGAGGGTCACGATGAGGATATCTCAAAGGAGGAGATTATTGCACAGGGCCTCGTATCACGCGAGGAGTACGAGCAGTTGGAGGCATACACACGCGCAATTTTCCAGCGCGGTACTGAGATTGCGGCTAAGATGGGCCTTATCCTCGTAGATACTAAGTACGAGTTCGGTAAGAAGAATGGCACTATCTATCTTATGGATGAGATTCACACTCCCGACTCATCACGCTACTTCTACAAGGAGGGTTACGAGGAGCGCCTTGCTAAGGGCGAGAAGCAGAAGCAGCTCTCTAAGGAGTTTGTTCGCGAGTGGTTGATGGAGAATGGTTTCCAGGGCCAGGAGGGTCAGCAGGTTCCCGACATGACTCCCGAGGTTGTTGCGGGCATCACCGAGCGCTACATCGAGCTTTATGAGGCTGTAACTGGTGAGAAGTTCGTTCGTGCTGAGGATGGCGATATTGAGGCACGCATCGAGCGTAATGTATCGGAGTATCTCAAGACGTTGTAACCCAACGGCATATTACAAAATATATGGCAAAAAAGAGGGTTCGCCCTCTTTTTTTTGTGCATATACCTCCATAATTACCATCGTATATGAGTTTCCACGTCGCTTCGCACTTCGGAATAACGATGTTATATGCGTCATTGCGAGGCTGATGCCATACTCCGTCATTGCGAGGGCTTTAGCCGTAGCGCGGAAATAATAAGTCGTTGAGAATAAAACATTGTCCTCTTTAGTAGGACACCACATCGAAATTTCTAACCGATCTATCAGAAAGATTGAAATGGTTGTTCTGTTTGTTAAGCGGGATTTAAAATCATAGGACATCGCCGAAGCAATGCCCTATAAGGGGGGGGGTTACTCAAAGTTGTAGCCTACTATTTGGTCTGCATAATCGCTCCAACCAGCAGCTGTTTTGTAAGCATCAATAGACTCTGTTGGAACATATATTATCAGTCCGTCTGAAATAATATTGAAAGCATCTGGTGAAAGTGATGGCGGCATAGTTGCAGCTAAATATAAATTAACAAGATTATCACAACCTTCAAAAGTGTTCTCACCTATGTAAGCAAGTGTCATAGGCAAAAAGAGAGTTTTAAGCGCAAAGCATTGTCTAAACGTTCTCTCTATTGAAGTGAATGATGAATCAAGGAAATTAAGTTCTTCGATAGCTGTATATCCAAAAACTGTGCTACCAATAGCAGATATATTCATTTTTGCACCTGCAGCGACTCCCTTAAAGCTTTCCAAATTTTCACAATACCAAAATGCACAATCATCTATCTCAATAGTATTACCATCATACATTGCAATCTCGAAATACCTCAAATTATCAATTCCAGCAAATGAGTACGCACCTATTTTATCATAATTATATGATGATACGATACTCGTAGAATAACTAAACTCGCTTGGCCATCTTAGCAATGTTCTTAATGACGCCTCCTCATAAGCTAGTTCACCGTTCATTCCAACCCAGTACACACTACTGCCACCTACAAACCAGCCCATTCCAGTTGTCATAGCAAATGCTGTACTATCAATCTCAGTAACTGAATCAGGAATACGTAAACCATTGATGTTTGAATTGTAAAAAGCACAATATCCAATTTTTTTCAACTGCGACTCACTGCAGATATTAATACTTTGAATTTTATCACAATTTGAAAAAACATATACGTTGATATTTTTCATGTTAGGACCAATACTGATAGTTGATATGCCCACATTTTCAAAAGGCGAATAATTGAGTCCACCATGCAAATCTCTATCAACGTACAACGTAGTCGAAGCAATATTGTTAAATGAATATTCCACCCACAATTCGGTATCACCAGCTTCAATGACAATAGATGATACATTAGTACAATTAACAAAAGCCAAATATCCAACCTTTTGAATGTTACCTGGGATAACGATTTGGGATAACAAGTCACATCCCTGGAACGCATATCTTCCGATTGTAGTTATGCTGTTATTAAAGCTAATTGTTTTAAGGTTATCACAGTTGTCAAATCCATAATCGCCAATCATAGTCACCTCGCTATCGAAAACGATAACACCCTCGCCAGTAGACTCGTTCCAAGTATTTGACACAATATTAGCACCAAAGGTATCAACGGTCCAACTGTTTTTCTCAACCTTGCTAGTTGCAGTATAGTAGATTGCCTTATTTGGGTCGATAGTATAGTCGGATGGATACTCCTCCTCGATATAGCCACCAAAATTTGGATTAACAACAACCTCAACATTATTACCCTCTGTAAGAATACTACCAGTAATTGTTGTTAGATGATTTCGCTTAACAGCGATATCTGTTGTAAATGAGTTGGTCTTGATATGTCCAGACTTGTCAGCATTTTCATACACACTAAGATTGAATTTGACAACATCGTTCTGGTCAGCAGGAGCAAAGAGGTAATCTGTAAAAAGCACCTTATTAGCAGTAGTATTATCACCATAGGCTACAATTGCATATGCCTCTGTTATAGACCTCTGATGAACCTTTATATTATTCTGGTCTGCTTCAAATGGTGTACAAGTTAATGCATTAAAGCCAGTACGATATGGAGTAGTATACTCTACTATAGCATGGGTAGGATTAATGCCAAGATTTGCAAGAGCCTCAATATCGGTAGTTACGACACGTAACTTAGCAAAAGGTCGGGTAAGCACGACATTGATAGTCGAAGCACCGCTATACTTCTCGCCAGCAGCCTTGGTGCTGTAGATGCCAGTAAAAGCATCACGAGTCTCATCCATAGCAACCCAACTATCTTCATTGATTGTGATATTACGAAGATCAGTTTTACCATTAGCGTCCTTAGTAATATAGTGGTTATCTGTATTAGTCTCACCATTTGTCACAAAGTCAGCCCACACCACAAAAGTATAGTCTCGACCAGGAACAAGGCGAACAGGAAATGACACTGTTGTACCATCAGAATACTCTATAAGAGTCTCATCAGATGGGCGACCAGCGTCATCGAAAATCTGAAGAATGTAACGCATTGTGTTGTTATCATTCTCATCACCAAGAACATTGTTGTTAAAAATACCTTGAGCGCTGTTTGTCTCCGCAGCACGGGTCTCAGACTCAGGGATGGTAACATTGAGCATCACCATCTGCTCATCATTAATGCTAACATCAAGTGGCTCATTGTGCTTACACGACGATAACGATGTTAGGACACCTAATACAAAGGCTGTCAAAGTAAAAAGTTTCCTCATAGTAATATTAGTTTAAATTGTTTGTGTCAAACTACTATTACCATACAACTCCAATATGGTGGGTATATAAACGAAGAAAGTGTGGAGTTGATTCTCGTTTATCTATGTGAAGGTTGTGGAAAGACCTATGCAGTAATAAACGATACAATACCCCACACTCGGATAGTATGAGGTATATGCACGCAAAAAGCGTACAGCCACATAGCTATACACGAAGTGAGTGCCGTTCGTCGCCCTACTGCTTTGAAAACTTCCACATTTTCACATAAGGACAAAAGCGAAAAACACTTTCATTAAATATGTCCGCCAAAGGTTATACCCTATTGGCGATACAAATATAACAAATTTTTCGCAAAACAACGAAAAGCACTCTTAAATGGGGTATTGTATCTAATAAAAGTTATAAAAATTTCTAACCGATTTCTCCACGACTATGTGGCTGTGTTTCAGATTGCGAAGCAATGCAAGGCAGAGCCTTGCCACAAGCCCTCCTTATCAAAGGAGGGTTTGGGTGGATTGTATATATGAGCCGTTCGAGGCCGACCCCCGCAAACGAAAACAGGAGAAACATTGCTGTTTCTCCTGTTTTAGTAGGACACCACATCGAAATTTCTAACCGATTTCTTCGCGACTTAGAACGTATCAACCTATTCATTAAGTGGCTAAAAAACAGGGGACCGTGAAAGTCCCCCTCCGAACCTGGTGTCTATTTTCACAGATAGCCAGCCACTACCACCTAATACCACCCTATCATACACCACATTGCAGCGGTAAACCTCCTCTTGTAATTATGGGCGGGTAGAGTAGGTTAAGTAGGTGCACGCTGTGTGTTATATTGATTTTTAGTGTCGTTGTATTGTTTTTTTTCTCTACTACTCTTGTTATTTTTTCTATGCTTCCTATATTTATTATAAAAACTAATAACTATGGAAAATAGAAAAAGAATCTATCGAGAATTGGATGCTGAAACCAGACAAAAAATCAGCGTGAGTAGTAAAGGTAAGGCAAAAACCAGCAGCCACAAAGAGCATATCAGCCAGGCAATGAAGAGGTATTGGAGCTCCGTGCCCAGCAAGCCTAAGCCAACATCTATGGATGACTATTTCAACATCTCTCATTAACCACTTATCAAGGTGAAGTTTTTGTTTTTTCAAGGACATAATCTAAAAATAATAAAGAAGAAAAATATGAAAAATAAGTGTTAACATTTGATAAATTAAAGATTGTCTCAGACATTAATAACATTAGCAATATTGATGAAAGTGTATTCCACACAAATACCTTAGATGGTCAGATAATAGAGCAAAAATACTCTATCAGGTCCCCCTATCAACTATACATCGAAGCGGACTATGTAGAGCGAGAGCTTGTAGTAGAGTTTAGCGGCAAGATACTCAAAGACGACTATCCCAAGCTTATCAATACTGATACCATAGCGACCTGTTTATCCAATATCAACGCCTTAGGGATATGCAAACTCAACACAGATAGGATACTCGAAGACGCAGAAGTAGTCAAAGCTGATGTATGTAAGGATATAGATTGTCCTGATTACAAGACTCTGACCGCAACACTAAAAGCGAGCATCAGCAACTATAATAAGTACGAAGCTCGCAATATCAGTGGCAACTTCATCATAAAGAGGAGTCCTCTGACCACAGGTCTCCAGCGTCGACTAACTATATATAACAAGCATCGTGAGCTCCAGCGTGCCAGCAACCGCCGCTTCTTAGGCATCGTAGAGGATGGGCCAGGAATGCTAAAGGTCTTTGAGAACAAGGTTAGATTCGAGATGAACCTTAATAGCAAAGAGCAACTGCGGCAGTGTCTACATATATCCTCAACAGCTCTTCATTCCGTCTTAAACAGCACTGCTAATCCCTTTTTTGAGTTCCTTGATTCCGCTATCCTCGACACAGATGCTGAAGAAAATTGCAACTCGCTTAGCGAGATAAAGAACCTGGCATTCTTGAAGTATTACGACACCAGTCTAGAGAAAATTGAGGCCGTAATACGACGATACAAATCACCTGGCACACATCTATCCCAAGCAATGAGACCATACAGGCGGTTACTCACTAAGCTCTCCTCATCGCCGAGCGTGAGTATCAAGGATAAGCTCCGAAAGTTGCTTATGGAGATAGTGGTCTTGTTCGGCATCGTATCATTTTAATTATGTGACTTTTTAATCTTTAATATAGACACTTATACCTTATGATTTTGTATCGGTTTAACCTAAAAGATTATTTTTTTACATTTTTTTTGAATAGACCTTGATTTTTAATTTTGACATCCTATGTTATAGGAAAGAGCTCTAAGCTCAGTAAAAATAATTTCAATAAAAACATATAATAATGAAAAGTAATTTGATTAACACTTCAGCTGAAATTAAAGAGCTGTACAATTTATTAAGCACAAGTAATCATTGGATGATTCGTGAGAAGATGAATGTTTATCGCCTCGATGAAAATGGTGCGATGCACATTTATTACGAGAAACAGAGAGAATTTGCCGATGCAGCTGGCAGATGTCTTAGCATAGATGTAAAATTCAAGAGCGGCTACTCCTATGTGTCACCACACGACCAGGTATGCTTAAAGAGAGATAACGATAATGCAAGTCTCTATGAAGAGAACAAGTGCGACATCTACGCTTTCATTAACTATTACCTCCCATCACACCCCGAAGCCACAGATGTTGTTGAGGAACTTATCTGCAAGATTGGTAATAATGAATTCATCATTACTCCAGACTATGCAGACCTTATGTATTTAGAGGTGCTGAACAAGTCTAAGCTTCAGGAATCACCTATCATTCTAGGTTTTCCCGATGCCAGACTCAACATCTCGTATTAATGATAATGGCAGCCGATCGGCTGCCATTCGTTATTTCTAATCATCCTCTATTAGTCTACTTCATATAACTTAATATAACTTAATACAACATTCAATATACATTCACCCCATACCTCAAACTTGCGTACTCCAAAACCACTAATACACATCAACTCTTCACGGGTTGTTGGTTTGTCTGTGGCAATAAGAACCAAAATGTTATTATGAAGTAGGTAGTATGAGGGTAAATCCTTTTCTACAGCTACTCTATGACGCATCGTGCGCAACTGTTCAAGCAATGTCATATCTGTTAGCGTATTGCCTTCAGAATCTACGATTACTCTGAACAGTTCATTCTCAATGATGGTCTCCTTATAGGATGTTGTATTGATAGTTGACCCTGTACCACCGCCAACAGCTTTGACCTTTTGCATCTTTGGTGCTGAAGGTGTGCATTTTTGCGTGAAATATGCAGGTTTGTGTTCTGATGGGTCTTCAGTTCCAAATGTATTGTTTAACCAGAACTCATAATGCCCTGCACTTAACATTCTTCCACATCCTGTTCTGTCAGGTTTATAGTTGGTACATCCCAAGAAGAATCCATCTCCCGCTTTTTTAACAACAAGGTATCCATCTTTACAACAATCGCACTTATGGATGGACAGCTCACCACCACGCTTATCGTTGGTCATAAAGCCGCAAATCTCCTGGTCGTTGGTGCAGACCCAAAGTTTCAATCCATAGTTCTTGTTGTATTTGAACTGCATCGGATAACCGCAGATAGGGCAACAATCCTTTGTCTTCTTTGGTGCTTTAAGGTCGACTTTCAACTCTCCGTGCAAGGTCACATTAGGGTAGTTATGCGGCTCACTCAGCAACTCTTTGATAAACTCAGATGGACGACTATCTGGTGTTACAATGAACACACGGTTCTTTGTTCTTGTCAAGGCTACATAAAATAAACGCCTCTCCTCTGCATAGTTGTAGGAGTTATCAAACGATACGACCAAATTCAAAACAGGGTCATCATCCACCTTGGAAGGGAATCCGTAGGTTTCATCCTTAGCGTTGATGATAATCACATTCTCGGCGGTCAGACCTTTGGAGCTATGAGCGGTCATAAAGTTAAGTTTGACTCTATTGCCGTACTTAACCGAATACACATTGCCATTTTCTTCGTTATAATTGAACTGTTGTGCCTTACACATATTGCGGGCATCGAATCCATAACGACCGATTAACAGTATGGATGGTATCCTTGCTTTTCCCTCGACGGAATTGTACTCCAAAATCTCGCCGATGGCGTTCTCAATTGCTTCTCCAAGATTGTGGAATACACCACCTTTGGGGCTATCATTTTTGCCGCCCTTCTCCTCGCCATAAGTAGAGATTATAACGGGGTTGTCTATTCGCTTGGGCGAGATGAGCTCCTTCTTGATTTGCTGTGTATTCTTTTGTACAAAGGTTCCTGCAATATCGATAATCTCCTGCGCATTGCGGTATGTGCGAGTAATCTTCAACTCTTGACCATACCCGACCTCTTCACAGAACTTTGTGAACAACGGCAATATAGAACCACTGAACGCATATATAGACTGCCAATCATCACCTACTGCCATAATCTTAGCGTTACATAGCAAGGAGAGTTCCTTGATGAGGTTATATCTCTGGCGAGAAATATCCTGATACTCATCAACGATGATATACTTGTAATCGAGTTGCTCCTTGTCAATCTGTTTCTTGCGAATTAACTCAGCTGACTCGTTAATCATATCCTCGAAGTCAATGAAGTGTCGCTCCTTCAATGCTTGCTGATACTCTAAATAGCAGACCTCGCAGATGTCGAGGAATAGTTTGGTTCTAACATTCTTGGTCGCACTCTTAAAGTCTTCAAACCTATCAGCCTTGAAGCCCTGTGTCTTGAAGTTACCAATGAATGTACATATCAACTGTGTGAGACGAGTGATATACTTGTTCTCTTCGGTATCCACAAGGCGTTTATAGACTTCTGCCGTGGGTCTTTCGTTTAGTTCATATCCGTGAGCAATAAGCATCTCACAGAGGTGTTCCAACATCTCACGACCATCCTTGTATTGTGAGAATGTATATATAAGGTCGGTCTTATGCTTGCGATGCAAAGATACCTTGTCGTTGATAATGGACTTGTATTTTTCAAGTTGCTCTGGTGAAAAGCGACCGCTATGTCCATCCTCTGTTATACCAAAGTGTTCTATATAGGTAGTCTTATCACCTTGCTTGATTCGGAAGTCTGGGGTATACGGCTTATTAGCATTCAGAATACGGTACTGATACATTGGCTCATACTCGTATTCAATCTGGTTGAGGTATAGGAAGTTTGCAATCTGCACCTCTTCCATTGAGCGCAAGACTTCATTGTTGAGGGTCTGCACACGGCGTGTACGCCTATCAACAACCTGCTGAACATAGTCCTGCAAGTCGCTTTTGAGGGTAGAGTAATCAGCCTCTGCTACAAACTGAAAATACTCTCCCAAGCTATCACCTTCGTATGGAGCAGAGAAGTACGAGCCAAAGAATAGGATAAGCTTATCAACGAGCTCTGGGTTTCGTAGAACCTTAGATTTGAGGTACTCGTTGATAATGTTGTACATAAATCCGTTGTCCACAATCTTTCGTTGCTCGGTCTCTCCCTGCCTCAACACAGAGTAACCAATGGAGTGGAAGGTGGTTATGGGACTTTGTATTTTGAGATTGTGATTGATTCTTTCTCGCAACTCCTCAACCGCTTTATTGGTGAAAGATATAACCAAAATCTGCTCAGGTTTAATACCCCTCTTCTCCACCAAATACCTAACCTTTGCCGCTACAGTAGTTGTTTTTCCAGCACCCGCACCAGCGATAACGAGCGTGTTATCTTCCTCCGACAGCACAACTTCTCTCTGCTCATCATCGAGTAAGATGGCTGGGTCGCAGACTTTCAAGATGTCATCAAGATATGCTTTCTCAGTTTTGATATGATTCGCTACGAACTGAGAATTATGATGTTTGATTACAGAAGACTCCTTCGTCACATCCTGAATCTGCTCATAGTGATTTAGGAATAGTTCTATCTGGGAAATGTCCAATCCATTCTTACCAACATATTCCTCCAAAATATGTGCCTCTATCACCGATGTAAAGAACTGATATATGTCCTCGTAAAAAGCAATGAGGTGTTTGTAGTCACTACGGGCAATATAAGCATCACGCTCCAACAGCTCTGCAAACTCTTTGTTGAATTGCAAAGCTTTACGATACTGTTCTGGGGTATTGGTAGAGGATGCTTGGTTACCAGAACCACCACGATTTCTTCTGAATAGGTCGAAAATGCCCATAATCAATAAATTTTAGTCTCTATTCTCTACTGCCTCAACCTCGGCAACAAATTGCTTGACCGCATCGAGTGAATCAATCTTCACTATGCGACCATCGCACTCTAAATAACCGCTAATGGTCTTATCTGTTGAGGTAGGCTTAAAGAGTTCCGACACCTCAACACCGAGTATATTCGCCACCTCCGTAAGTCGTGAGAGGGTGGGATTACCGTTGAGGCTATTGGATAAGTTAACACGGCTGATGCCTATCTGCTTGGCTATGTCCGCCATCGTTAGCCCCTTCGCGTGGGCTATTTCAACTACTCGCAGTTCCATAGAAGTAATATATTTCTAACAAAGGTAGTAAAAATATCAATATAATATTGAAAAATCCATAAAAATTACAATAAAACATTACAAATGCTTGTATATGTCAAAATAAAGTATTACATTTGTATCAAAATAAACAATAAACCATTACAGATATGACACAGGTAGTAGCAATGAACGGAATGACGGCTCACAGAGCGAATGTAATCGCACGACGCACAGGTTCGGAGGCGATGGGTATAATCAAGGCGCAGATGATTGACCTTTTGAAAGCGAAGTTGCAGAGTGGAGTAGCGCACTTCATCTATATAAAGAAGGATGGCTCGCTTCGAGAGGCGTGGGGAACTACTGCAAGCAACTTGATGCAAGCAACACAGAGCGGTCGTGGTCTTTCAGGTGACGCAGTGAATACGGTCAAGTATTATGATGTGATGGTCGGAGGATACCGTTCACTACGCTTTGAGAACTTGGTACAGGTATTCTAATTTATGTAGATATGAAGACTGTAATATACGCTCGAGTGAGCACAGCAACACAGGATTACGACAGGCAGCTCGTAGAGTTAAGGGAGTATGCCCGCAAAATGGAGTATGATGTGGTGGCAGAGTTCACCGAAAAGGTGTCGGGTGCGAAGAAGGTTGATGAGCGTGAAGCCCTCTTGAACCTACTCCGTTATGTTGAGTCACACAAGGTGGATAAAGTCCTAATCTATGAGTGCAGTCGTCTATCACGCAGAGCAATAGATTTCCTAAGCGTCATTGAGAGTCTTACTGCTCGCAAGATTTCGGTCTACATCCATCAAAACGGGCTTGAGACCCTTTTGGACAATGGACAGCCTAACCCCATCGCCAATCTCGTGATGGGAATCTTGGCCCAGTTCAATAGTATGGAGCGTTCATTGATTCGTAGCCGTATGGAGTCGGGATACAACCACTACCGCCAGCAAGGTGGACAGGTAGGTCGTAAAGTTGGTTACCGCAAATCAGAAGAGCAGATGAAGGCAGACTATGCAAAGGAGATTCAGCTACTCAAGAAGGGGCTCTCTTTACGCAATGTCAGCGCCATCACCTCAACCAGCATCAACACCTTGAGAAAATTAAAACTTTTTTTGTAAAAAAATTGAATTTTATATGTTTTTCTCAAAAACTGCCTGTATATTTGCACAAAACCTTATTTCCTAGGTAACAGGAGATTAAATATTAATTTATTTTTATTTATGAGTCCGTAACGAAGTTAAATTTCAAGGGTTATATGGCTATCCCGACCGACCAGAAGACACTACCAATCGACCGCGTAGTGAGGCGAAAACCAGATAATTTCCAGGGTTAAAGCTAAGAGCCAGGGAGAGTGCGAGAGCACGATATACATATATATAATGTTTCTAAAAGAAGACATCAATGAAACATTCATTAAACAATTTGAGCAGTTGGGTATTACCAATACCGACGACATAATTACCATCCTTAACCAGCTCGACAATATTGCTGAAATCGGTTATGCGTGGTATGTAAAAAATAATAATCTAAATAAGTATTAATGGTATGATTAAGAAGACGAAGAAGACCAGCATTGATAAGATTGTCAGCACTAGAAAAGCGCTAACTGCCAGCGGTAAGGGAAAGGCAGTAATATGGACACGAGTATCCAGCGAAGAGCAATATAAGACAAACAACTCGATAGAGACTCAGAAGACTGCTTGCTATAGGTATTGCGAGGGCAGAGGCAAAGAAGTTAAGTACGAGTTCGGCGGCACATTTGAGAGTGCCAAAACTGCGGGCGAGAAGTTCCTAAATATGATTGGAGCAGTCCTCAACGACCCTGAAGTAGACACTATCGTCGTATATGACTATGATAGGTTCTCGCGAAATTTGGAAGAGGGATTGGCATACAAAGGACAGCTGAACCGTAGCGGTGTAACAATCGCATCGGTTAATCAACCCGTCGATAAGAGCAATACACTTGCCGAGCACATCGAAGCAATCCTACTCATTGTTGCCGACATCGATAATGCGACCCGAAGGAACAAATGTTACGAAGGTATGGTAGCCTGTATCAATCGTGGTGAGTGGTACAGCAAGCCTCCATTGGGCTACACATCAAAGAAGGTAAACCGAGAACACCAACTAACCATCAATGAGGATGGCCGTATCCTAAAAAATGCTTGGGAATGGATTGCTAATGAGCCAAGCATAACCCAATCGAGAATTATAGAGCGACTAAAGGCAAGAGGACTTACAATAACCAAGCAACACCTATCTGCGTGCCTGAGAAACTGCTTTTACTGTGGCAGACTGGAACACAAATACCTGGAAGGTAGAGTGATTAGAGGCAAGCAAGAGCAGCTAATATCGGAAGCCCTATTCGATAAGGTGCAGCAGATACTTAATGGCAACAACAATACAGGATACGAGGTAGCAGCAGAGACACCGAGATTTCCTCTCAAGGGACACGTCTACTACAATGGTCACTTAATGACAGGCTACCCAGTCAAAAAGAAGAATAAAGACCATTATAATTACTATTACAAGTATAGCGGTAAAGACGGTAGTGTTAATGTATCTGCAAAGGAGCTTCACGCAAAATACATCGAACTCCTCAACCAGTTTAAGGTACCGAAAGAGTTAATACCTATACTCGTTGAGGTAATCAAGGCCAAGTTCGCAGAGAAGGAGGGAATGCAAGCAACGGAGCAAAGCAATATAAAGAAGAACATAGCCACACTCCAGACACAGATAAAGAAGACAAAAAGGAACTATGCAATAGGCAAAATCGACGAAGATGTCTATAAAGATGTAATAGCAGATTTAGAGCGAGATTTGCATAAAGCAGAGGGAGAACTTGAACGAGCATCTGTCAACCTCTCGAACCTTACAACATACATTGATGACACAATTGCATTTGCTTGTAATTTAAGCAGTTATTGGCAAAAGATGGATTTTGAGATATGCCAAGGAATACAAAAATTAGTCTTTCCAGAGGGTGTAAATTGGGATAAAGAATCACGCAGCTATCGAACCACAAACTATAATTCGTTCTTTGAAATACTTCACTGTGTATCAGACAGTTACAAGAATAGACGAGAAAAAGAAAAGGACAAATCTTGCGACTTGTCCTCTTTAGTAGCGGGGGGAGGACTCGAACCTCCGACCTCCGGGTTATGAGCCCGACGAGCTGCCAACTGCTCTACCCCGCGATGTATCGTCAAATGGTCAACCGACCGATTTTCCTTATTTGCGAGTGCAAAGATAGTACATTTCCACCACACTTCCAAATATTTTCCTAAATATTTTTAATAACATTTCGTTACAGGTGCGTTAACTCACTAATTACCAATAGGAAGTGTTATATAATATTTTTCGCAACTACCTCTGCTATATCCTGCGTTGGGCGGTGCGCTGCACGTGCGATACTCTTATTACACAATGGGCAGGCGGTAACTATTGCGTCACACCCCGTAGCCTCAAGTTCCGCGGTCATATGCTCCGCAATGCGGAACTGCTCGCCATCGTTTATCACAGTATTAGCCAGTGAGCCACCACAACATAGGGCATCACGGCGATTATGCTTAGGCTCGGCAAGTGTACCCACAGTGCCTATCACATTGCGAGGTGCGTCGTATATACCACAACCACGACCAAGCTCACAGGGGTCGTGATATGTATATATAGAGGTATCACGAGCAACACGCAACTCGCCCGAGGCGATAAGGCGCGCTATATACTCGGTGTGGTGCAGCACCTCGATGCCCTCAAGGTTGTACTCCTCGCGGAACACCTTCAGGCATATGGGGCACGAGGTGACAAGGGTCTTAATATCATGCTTCCTAAAGAGCGCGCGGTTGCACTCCATCATCTTGCGTGCGGCATCAGTTTCGCCCGAGAGCATTAGTGGTCTACCACAACACACGCCACCATCCCTATCGGCATACCACACATCTACGCCCGCAGCGGCGAAGATGCGCTCCATGGAGCGTTGCACAGCGGGGGTTAGGGAGGTCATGCAGCCCGCAAAGTAGCCCACACTACCACCTCCCGACGAGGTATCTACACCCTTAAGGTAGCGGTAACGGCCCTCATTGGGGATATTTCGGCGCGTAGCTCGCGAATTAAGGCGTAGGGTATTTAGGTTAATGCCCACGGGGCATGCCGCCTCACAGCGACCACACATAAGGCAATTATTAGCAACCTTAAGCGAAAGCATATTGTAGCGTCTATCGCGCAGATAATATACTGATTGCGTGTCGTTTATACCAAGCACCGACTGCAGCTGACAGGGGTCTATACAAATACCGCAGCGCGAGCAGGCCTCGACCTCGAAGTTGTCATACGACTTACGCTCCTTAGTTGGGCGCAGCGACCAGCGACGCAGGAAGATGAGGGGTATCTCCGTAAGGATGTGCATATAGCGCGAGAAGGGCATAGCAACAAAGAAGATGCCTAACACAACCGAATAGAACCACCACGAGTGCATATACAGCAAATCCACAACCTCATAGGGCACATACCTCTCAATAAGAGTTCCTAACGACCCAGTGAGGAAGCCGCCACCGCCATGCACCGCCACAGTGAGGCTCTCGGCAATAAGGCGCACGGGGAAGATAAACCACAACGCCGTGAGTGCAACCCTATCAAAGAGCACATGCTTCGTCGTACGGCGCATGCCCAATGCCCTTGACCTCACACGCTTGAACCACGCCAAAGCGACACCCGACAGCACCACCAACAACAAGGCATCCATAAGATGCTCAAAGAGCATATAGTGGTGCTCAAGGTTCAGATGCGGCGCGAAGTACTTAAAGAATACATGACCTTGCAGCGGCACAAAGTCGAAACCGAGATATACGGTAGTCTCAATCCACCCCACTGCGATAAGCAAAAACCAACCAAAGGCGAGCGAGGCGTGCATATATCCCAGTACGGGGTTATGCCTAAAGATGCGAACGTGGAACAACGACTCGCGCACCACCTCCCACACCGCAACGAGCGTATTACGCGTGAAGATGCCACGACGTATCTTTACGCGGTCGATTCTTGGCAGGCGCACAAGCCACAGCAACCATTTAAAACCCAAGACAGTAAAGAGCACCACGGTGCCCACTACGAAAGGGAGCGTAAACGGCTCGAAATATCGCAATATATCCTCCATAGAATCAAGATTTTAGAAGTCGCCCAACTTGCGCTTTATGAGCATCACAAGACCGCGCGTGTTTATACCTCGTGGGCAGACCAAACGACACTTTCCGCAGAGCATACACTTGCTCAGTTCGGCATAGACACCCTTATACTCTCCACGGCGTAGCGACGTGTGCAACTTACGGAAATTAAAGTCGGTGATGTTACCTGCCGTGCACGACGCTGTGCACGAGCCACAACCTATGCAAGCCTGCAACTCGGGCATCTCTGCAATGATATCCCTACTCTTGCGTAGGTCGTTGTTGTCCATGTCGATAACACGCGGACGACTGATGCCATATCCGAAATTGATGTTACGCATGATAGCATTACTTTACATTAAACTTATCCTTGAGGTAATCATCTACGGCAGAAGCCGTTAACGAAGCCTCAGCAAGCGTGTCAGCAAGGCTTTTGGGCGCTGTAGCAGTGCCCGCAAAGAAGATACCCTCACGCTCACTACGCACCACGCCGAGGAAAGAGTCCTTGGCTTGGAAGTATCCATTTGGCGCTAACTTAAGTCCTGCAGATGCTGCAAGCGCAGGGTTGTCGTAGTTGGCACTCATACCGACAAGGAGAACGAGCATATCCACTGTCATACGTAGTGGGCGACCCGTCAGCGTATCCTCAGCCTTAATCTGTATGCGTTTGTTTATGGTCTCGGCAGCCTCCGAGATACGACCACGCACAAAGTGTACTCCATACCTCTCCTGCGCCTCACGGTATAGCTCCTCGTAGCCTGGACCAAACATACGGATATCCATATAGAAATTAAAGACATCTGCCGTAGGATAGTTCTTCTTGAGCTCTATAGCCTGCTTCACACCCGTAATGCAGCACACCTTAGAACAGTGCTTCTGTCCCACCTTCTCGTCACGTGAGCCGACACAGTGGAGTATCGCAATGCGCTTAGGCTCAGAGCCATCTGCAAGCGTCACCTTACCACCATTCATCATACGTTCAAGGTCTACCGAGGTGATAACATTGTCGTAGAGGCCATAGCCATACTCCTGCTTGCGATGGGCATCGAAGAGCGTAAATCCCGTAGCCACAACCACAGCATCGGCTGGTATGCGCTCCTCGGAGCGCAGCGTAACACCATCGGGGGCTATCTGCGTAACCTCCTGACCCAAGAAGCAACGTATACGCTCATCCTTAACGCGCTGAGCCAAAGGTCGCATGACATCTTCGGCGCGGGTGAACGAGGGAAATAGTTTGTACCATCCTCGTGCCTTGCCGCCAAGTTCGATGTCGCGCTCCACAATTATCGGCTCTACGCCTCGCGACTTAAGCTCTATGGCAGTCTGCATTCCCGCAGCACCGCCACCAACGATAACGACTCTATATGCCATAGCTACCTTCTCCTCTCATAGATTGGACGCTGCGAGGGGCAGTTCACTGCAGCATCCGCGGGTTTACCAATATACTTACCATTCGCACCCAGATACTTCGCACCAGGGTCGTACTCCACGCCGAGCTTATCCAAAAGTGGCTCTACGTCGACCTGATGGAACTGCATGCCGAGTTCCCAGGGGTCGTAGCCGAGTACCAAGCCCGCCATCTCCTCGTATGTCAAGACAGGGATACCCTTGCCATCGGAACCATATGCAACACCATCCATCTCGGCAATCGCATATTGCCACTTATCCAAGAACATGGTACAACCAGGGCAGTTTGCAACAATAAAATCGGGTTTGTAGGGTGCCATACTCTCCAACTTCTTGTGTGAGTTTGCAATCGAGGAGCCTCGATTGGCCTGCACGAGATAGTTACGAAAGCCAAAACCACAGCAGTGACGACGCTCAGGATAGTCCACAACATCGCCACCCCATGCCTCTATCATACCTGCCAAGACATATGGGAACTCCGAGCCTCCAATGCCCGACTTAGGGAATATCTTTGCGTAGTGGCAGCCGATATGCTCCACCACCTTGAGAGGCTCACCCGTGTGGACATTGACCAGACGACGCTTCGCCTTGCGCGCAATAGCCTCACGATGGTAGAAGATGATATCCGATGTATGGGCAATGGAGCGTGGTTTGACCAACTCTCGCCCCGTAGCCTCCTTTAAGTAACGACGCGTACGCTCTTCAGTCTCAGGAAACTCCTCCCATGTAGCGAGCACCTCGTTATAGATGCCAAACGAGGTTATGCACGACGACACGAAGTTCTCGTATCCCGCCTCTGCCATAAGGGCAAACTGGCGTGCCACAACGGTCATTATCGTCTCCAAAGGCACAACATCGGAGTGATAGCCGATACCTGTGCAAGATGTATGTAGAGGGTCATCCAAGATGTCGATACCAAGGTCGTTGGAGAGTATATCGAGGAACGCCTTCTCGCTTCCAGGGAAGAAATTCTGACGTATACAGCTGCGTGCATAGTAGTATTTATCGGGCGCTATATCCTTCTGATACTCCTGCCAAGATGCTCTTCTTGCCATAAGAATTAATAGTGGTTTTCTGAGTTAAAGGTATATGTATCCATCATGTACTCATGGGTTGCTCCGTCGTATCCCATCTCGCGAGCCTTACGGTCGGAGTGCGCCTCAATGGCATCGTAGAAGGCCTTGCCTCCCGAGACCTCAAAGATGCGGTGTATCTCCCTCATCGAGGCCTCATCCACCTTGCGCAACGCACCTGCACCCTCCTTGCCATAGCACTCCGAATAGCGACCAAATACAGCCTCATCGTTCGAGTATATCCACTCCCATACGGGACCCTGCTCGGGGTGAAGCTCTGGTAATATGTTGCGAGGTGTGAGGCAGTAGCCCGTAGCGAGGATGTTGTCGCCAATCATGCGCTTAAGTGCCAACTGCTGCCTACCCTTTTCGCTCTCGACAAAGAATCCCAACCTCTGCGACAAGGTGCGCAGTGCCTGAATGACATAGCCAGGTGTGTTGCCTCTCGGGCAGCGAGGTCGGCACGACATACACTCACCGCAATACCATATAACATCGCTTTTGAGCAATCGCTCAATCTCCTCATCATCACGCGTTTGCACGATTGCGACAATCTGTCGCGGATCGTAATTATAGAACTCCGCAGCGGGACATACCGCAGTGCATACGCCACAATTCATGCAGGC
>JAZRAW010000037.1:0-10656 GCA_045634765.1 Alistipes sp. | reverse complement strand
TTCAAGGTGTTGCGTCGCTATGGTTATGTTACGCTTGTTGAGTGCCGCTTGGAGACAGGTCGCACGCATCAGATTCGTGTGCATATGTCATGGCAGGGTCACCCCTTGTTCAATGACGAGCGCTATGGTGGCAACCGCATCCTTAAGGGTACGACATTCATGAAGTACAAGCAATTTGTCGAAAACTGTTTTAAGCTCATACCTCGTCAGTCGCTGCACGCGCGTGCTTTAGGTTTTGAGCACCCCACAACGGGCAAGTATGTGCAGTTTGAGTCGGAGTTGCCCGATGACTTCAAGGCTGTATTGCAGAAGTGGGATACCTATACCGATGCCGTAGGCCTTGATATGGATGAGATTTAACGGGTTAGTATACTAAAACAGAGACGCTTATGTTTCTACCAACAACAATAAAGGAGGTTGAGGCGCGCGGATGGTACGAGTTGGATGTTATCATCTTCTCGGGTGATGCCTACATCGACCACCCAGCCTTTGGTCCTGCGGTTATTGGCCGCATCCTCGAGGCTGAGGGCTACAAGGTTGCCATCGTGCCACAGCCAAACTGGAGGGATGATCTGCGCGACTTCAAGAAGTTGGGTAAGCCACGCCTCTTCTTCGCCGTTACGGCGGGGGCGATGGACTCTATGGTCAACCACTACACGGCCAACCTGCGCCTACGCTCGAATGATGCCTATACGCCTGGCGGTAAGGCGGGATTTCGTCCCGACCGCACGGTAGACACCTATACAAAGATTCTCAAGGAGCTCTATCCCCACACCCCTGTTGTGGTGGGAGGTATCGAGGCCTCGTTGCGCCGCCTTACGCACTATGACTACTGGAGCGATAAGTTGCAGCGTTCGATACTCGTGACATCGGGTGCCGACTTGTTAATCTATGGCATGGGCGACAAGGTTATCCGCGATGTGGCAAAGGCTATGCGTAATGGCTTTAACATGAAGCTGTTGCGTGGTTTGCGTCAGGTGGGATTTATGGCTGATAAGGAGTATGTCGAGCGTCTGTATAATGGCAAGACCATAGTGCTTAACTCTTTTGAGCAGTGCGTTGAGGATAAGAAGAAGTTTGGTAAGAACTTCTGCGAGATTGAGGTTCTCAGCAACATGATGAAGTGCGAGACTACGCTTGTTGAGCCCGTTGATGATAGGTATGTTGTGATTACCCCTCCCTACGAGCGCTTAACAACCGAGGAGCTCGACCACTCGTTCGACCTACCATACGAGCGTGCGCCACACTATCGTTACAAGGGTAAGGGTGACATCCCCGCATGGGAGATGATTAAGCACTCGGTGAACATCCATCGTGGCTGCTTTGGTGGCTGTTCATTCTGCACCATCTCGGCACATCAGGGTAAGTTTATCAGTTCACGCTCCGAGCGCTCAATCCTCAAGGAGGTGGAGCGTATCACGCAGATGGAGGACTTCAAGGGTTACCTCTCGGACATCGGCGCGCCCTCGGCAAATATGTACCGCATGTCGGGACGTAACACCGAGCTTTGTGAGAAGTGTAAGCGCCCCTCGTGCCTACACCCTAAGCTCTGCCCCAACATGAACAACGACCACTCTGCGCTCTTGGAGCTCTACCGCCGTGTGCGTGAGACAAAGGGTATCAAGCGTGCATTCATTGGTAGTGGCATACGCTACGACTTGTTCGATGAGTCGGAGTACTTCGAGACCGTAGTAAAGCACCACACTTCGGGTCGTCTGAAGGTAGCTCCCGAGCATACCGAGGACCATGTACTCAACCTTATGCGTAAGCCCTCGTTCACCATGTTTGAGCGTCTCAACTCGCGCTTCCACCAGATATGTCGTCGCAATGAGCTTAAGTATCAGCTTATTCCCTACTTCATATCGTCGCACCCAGGTTGTACGGAACGCGATATGCAGAACCTGGCATCTAAGGTGCTGGGCAAGCTAAACTTCAACCTCGAGCAGGTGCAGGATCTTACGCCCACGCCAATGACCCTATCGTCGGTGATGTTCTACATGGGTGAGAATCCATATACGGGTGAGAAGGTGTATGTGGCACGTTCACAGGATGATAAGCGTAAGCAGAAGAGTTACTTCTTCGGTGGCAAGCTCCCCGAGGCCCAGCCTTCGCAGCGCGGTGCAAGGCGTGGTGAGGCGCATGGTAGGGGAGATAAGCGATATGGTAAAAAACGATAAATAGAGTAATAGTATGAAAAAGATGATGTTTTTGATGGTTGCAGCACTTGCTGTAGTGGCGTGCAACTCAACCGCTCCAAAAAACAGTGAGGAGTGGGCTGATACCCTTGAGTCTGCTGCAAAGGATGTCGCAGAAAAGAGTGTAGAGCTCTATGAGGGGGCTGCGCCAGTAGTTGAACAGGCGGCGATGGACGCTGCAGCTAAGAGTGTTGAACTCTACGAGGAGGCTGCGCCAGTAGTTGAGCAGGCGGCGATGGACGCTGCAGCAAAGAGCGTTGAACTCTATGAGGATGCTGCTCCTGTTGTCGAGGATGCAGCGATGGATGCCGCTGAGAAGAGTATCGAGCTCTACGAAAAGAGTAAGAAGTAGAGGTAGGTTTGCTCAAGATATAAGAGAAGCAGGGTGGTGCATTGTGCCTCCCTGCTTCGCTTATATCTTCCTTTTGCTAAATATTCGGTTAGAATAGGTACTTCTCGGTGCGCACCTGCTCGACAAGTGTTGCAATCTCCTGCCATACCTCCTCACCAAAGGTTGTGCCCACAACCTCGATAACCTTGCCAGCAGTGATGGCGCCAATGGTGCCACATGCTCGGAGCGATAATCCCTGTGTAAGACCATACATGAATCCTGCTGCGTAGAAGTCGCCTGCTCCCGTGGTGTCTACACGCTTTGCTGCCGCCATGATGCCTACGTGTACGACCTCCTCGCCACGCTGTATAAGTGCGCCGCGCATGCCAATCTTTACTACCGCCAACTCGCACATTGCTGCGATATGCTCCAGCGCCTTGCGAGGGTCGCTCTCAAGCGTAAAGGCACGAGCCTCATCCTCATTGGCGAAGAGTATGTCTACATGCTTCTCGACAATGTCACGCAAGAAGTCGCGGTTCTCCTCTACAACATTAAACGATGCGAGGTCAATGGCAACCTTTAGACCATGCTCCTTTGCCTGCTCTATAGTGCGGCGAATAAGATTGTGGTCCTGAACGAGATAGCCTTCAATGTACAAGCAGTCGTAGCTATCCAAAATCGCACCATCAACATCCTCCGCTTGTAGGTCTGCTGCTGCACCAAGGTGTGTGACCATAGTGCGCTCACCATCGGGTGAGACCAAGGATACACACTTTCCTGATCGCTCCTCGGAGCGTAGCATGAAGGGCTCGATGCCGAGGTTGCGCAGTGCCTGCTCGTAGAACTCTCCTGTTGTATCCTCGCCAACCTTACCTATAAAGCCGACCTTGCAGCCGAGGCGTGCCATGCAGCGTATGGTGTTACCCGCCGAGCCACCGAGAGAGAGTGAATAGGGACAGCCCGCTACTGCCTTAGATATTGCAGTTTGAAGCTGACTATCAACAAGGTTCATTGAACCTCTCGCAAGTTGGTACTCCTCGAGAACATTGTCGTTGGAGAGGTTGACAAGCATATCTGTAAGTGCATTGCCAATACCTATTGTGCGTTGTATCATGGGTTAGTATGAGTGTTTAAGGTTTCTATATTGAAAGTATCTTTACCAATTCTATATCAGGGTCAAAAGTGGAATGCCGCTCCTCTATTGCTGTTGAGAATGGCGTGTGTACTAACTCACCGCTCTTGATGCCTATCATTATGTTGCGTTCTCCCGACGCTAAGGCCTTTACCGCCTCGACGCCCATGCGTGATGCGAGTATGCGGTCGGCTGCGGTGGGTGAGCCTCCGCGCTGCAGATGCCCGAGGATGGTTACTCGTGCATCATACTCTGGAAACTCCTCCCTTATGCGCTGTGCAAGACCCAATGCGCCACCCGTATTGGGGTTCTCTGCTACAAGAACGATGGCCGAGTTCTTGCTCTTGCGAAATCCTCGGTTGATAAGCTCTGCGAGCTGGTCAATCTCTGTCTCTCGCTCAGGGATTATGGCAGCCTCAGCACCAGAGGCTATAGCGCCGTTAAGGGCTAAGTAACCCGCCGTATGTCCCATGACCTCGACGAGAAAGAGACGCTCGTGGCTGGTTGCCGTGTCGCGTATCTTATCTACGGCATTGACAATTGTGTTGAGTGCTGTATCGTAGCCTATTGTCTTGTCCGTACCGCTTATGTCGTTATCTATTGTGCCAGGTATGCCCACGATGGGTAGGTCATACTCCTTCGCAAAGATGTCTCCACCCTTAAGCGTTCCATCTCCGCCTATTATCACAAGTGCATCAATGTTTCGCTTGCGTATGTTGCGGTATGCTCTTTCTCTGCCCTCGCGAGTCATAAACTCGTGGCAGCGTGCCGTTTTGAGGATTGTGCCGCCGAGCTGTATAATGTTACTAACGGAGAAGGAGCTAAACATCTCCATGTCGTTGAGCACTAAGCCATAGTAGCCTCGTTTAATTGCCATAACGCCTATGCCGTTGTATATGGCCGATCGTGTGATTGAGCGTATGGCTGCGTTCATGCCTGGGGCATCACCTCCCGAGGTGAGTATGCCTATAGTCTTTATATGCGTCATTCTAATGTTGTTTTTAAACACCTTTTGACAGACTAAAAGCGTACCACAACCACTTTGCGTACCATACAAATATACGACATTTTTTTGTAACGCAGAGCTGCAATACATAAAAAAAGTAGAGTCTGCGTCGTGCAGACTCTACTTTAGTTCTTGGGGTATTATCGATTACAACTCGCCAACACCACGCTTGTCAACAATCTTTACACCATCCATCATGTAGTTCATGAAGTTAGATGAAGTTGTTGCATTGAGACCCTCATTCATAACCTTACGCTTAGCCTCGATGTCAGCGCTTACTACAGCGTCGTTGTTGTTTACGTTGTCTACAACGAATACGTATACGCCATTTACACCCTTAACGATTACGGGCTCGCCAACCTTTGTGCTACGTGCAATTGCACCAACAAATGCTGCATCGTAGATGTTGTCTACTGAACCAGAGTTGAATGTAACGCCAGCGAAATTACCGCTCTTAGCGCCCTCCATTGTAGTATCCATGGTAAGGGTCTCCTTAACGGCGTTGTACTTCTTAGTCTTCTCAACCTCGCGCTTTGCAGTTACGTTGTCAGCAGCCTGATACTTATTGTTGTTTACGTTAGTAATCATAGCAACGTAGATAACGTTGTTAGATGTCCAGTTCTTCTTCTCGCCAACCTTTGCATCGTAAGCCCAGATAGCGATGTTACGAGTGCCCTCCATGCCTGAGATAGTAGGTGTAACCTGTGCAGGGTTGTTGCCGCGATTAACACTTGTAATCTCAAGATTGTGCATGAGACCCATCTGCTCAACTGCCTCCTGGAACTTAGCAGGATCGTTACCAGCCTGGCTCATAAGAGTCTCAGCCTGTGCATTGATAGCATCTACGGTCTCCTTGCTTGGCTTAACCTCGAAGTTAACATTTGCAGTAAGAACGAAGCTATCCTTCTTGCCAACCTCAGTAACGACAACTGCAGCGGGCTTGTTATCGATAGTGAATGTGAAGATGTCGCCTACCTTAGCATTGATAACCTTGTCTGCATTGCGCTCGTTAAGGCTTGTCATCATGATAGTCTTTGTTGTAGCGTTTGCACCAGCCTCAAGCTCTGCGAGGTTGCCATTAACACCCTTAATATCCTCAACAAGTGCCTCAGCAGCAGCGTTAGACTCAGCAGTGATTGCGCTTACAGTAATGCTCTCAGGTGCGTTTACCTTTGAAACGATGTACTTTGCAGTCCAAACATTGCCATTAAGAACGGGACCATAGTTCTCGCCAGCCTTGATAGCAGCTGCCTCCTCCTGGCTCAATGTGCTTACAGCAACATAGTTGCCAATCTTGCCGTCAACGCCACGGAGTGCGCTCTTCATATCCTTAACATTGCCATTTGCGGCCTTAACAGCTGCATCAGCCTCCATAACAGCTGCATTAGCAGCAGCCATATCCTCCTCGCTTGCAGCGATGTCGAATTTCACGATAGAGAGTGTGCGTGCGCCGTAGTTAACATTATCAACGCGGTGTGCCTTGTTGTATGCCTCAATCTCAGCCTCTGTCGCAACGGTCTCATCACCAGTGATTGCGCTGTAGGGAACCATTACATAGCGACCATCGAATGAGAGGTTCTCATTGCGAAGTGCCTCGTTAACCTCAAGGCGGTTGGTGAACTTACCTGCGCTATATGCGCTTGAAGCCTTAACAGATGTAGTAATCTTATCGATGTCGCCCTGCTGCATCTTAATCATTGCCCAGTTGTTTGCGACAGTGGTCTCAAACTCCTCGCGGCTCATAGTGAGTGCGCTGGGATTTGTTGCGATGTATGAGTCTACATACTCAAGGAACATTGTCTCCTCATCAGATGGAAGGAAGCCCAAACCTGCAGCCTCATATGCTGGGGTAAAGAACTTGTCGAAGAGGATGTTGTCGTATGCCATTGCTGCTACGTAGTCGGCGGGTATCTCCTGACCATACGCTCTGTAGCTCATAGCGAGGTCAGACTCTGAAACTGCCTGTACATACTGTGCATACTCTGACTGTGAAACCTTTGTGTCGTTGATAGTGAGAACAGTCTCATTCTTAACCTCCTGGTTGCCACCAGTCTGATTTCTTAGTGCATCACCAAGAATAAATGCCGCAAGTACGACAGCGATACCCACAGAGAGTACAATGCCATACTTGGTTCTTAATGTGTTTAATGAAGCCATATAATTTTATGTTTTTATTGTTAATAATCCGTTTTAGCCTCCAAAGGTAGTAATTTTTTATTAAACAGCGATAAATATGAACGAAAAATTATACATCGTTCACATTATACCACACTTATATAGGTAAATTATTACCCTTTGACACCCTAATTGTGCCTATAACCTACTTTGTGTTCAAGTGCACACTAACCACATCCAAGCGTGATTGTTTGCGACTCACTATCTTTATGCTGAACCTATCGTTGCGTAGCCACTCCCCCTCAAGAGGTATGCCTCCATGCTCTGCTATTATGTAGCCCGCCAACGTGTCATACTCATCGCTCTCGGGAATATCCAAGTTGTAGGTTTCGTTGAGATACTCTACCTCATGGCGTGCAGAGAACAACCACTCATTATCTGCTGTTTGACGCTCGATAAGTTCCTGAACATCATGCTCATCTTCAATCTCGCCGAAGATTTGCTCCAAAACATCCTCCAACGATATGATGCCCGCTGTGCCACCAAACTCATCTATCACCACGGCGATGCTTGCCTTGCGCTTGGTGAAGGTCTCAAGCATATCCTGTAGGGGCATAGTCTCGGCAACGTATATCGTCTTGATTAGGATATCAGATATAGCCTTTGGTTGCTCAAAGAGGCTCTTCGAGTTAACATAACCGATAATGTTGTCAATCGAGTCGTGCCATACGAAGATGCGTGAATATTTGGTCTCAACAAAGCGCTCGGTTAACTCCTTGATGGTTGTTGACTCAAGGTCTACAGCCTCCACGTCGACACGCTGTACCATGCAATCACGCACGCGCAGGTCCGCGAAATCCAATGCATTTTGGAATAGGCGTATATCCTCCTCCTCTTCGTCGTTTACCTCCACATTCTCATCCTCTACCAATGATGCAAGGTCGTCACGGTTAAACTCCGTAGGCTCCTCGCGCTGCTCGATGCGACGACCTGTGAGGCGAATAAGACCATACGATATTAGCGTCGAGAGGCGTGTGATAGGGTAGAGAATTATGTAGAAGAGGTATATGATGGGTGACAGTAGCGTGTAGTAGAAGTTGGGGTTGCGTCTAACTACAGACTTGGGTATATATTCGCCCGCGAACAATATCACTACCGTAGAGATGATTGTTTGCGCCAAGGGGTTGTCTATATGGAATAACTCTATGAGTAGCAACGACATAGTCATTGAGTAGATGACAAGGGCTATGTTGTTACCCACAAGGATGGTTGTTATGTAGTTGTCCGAATTGCGTGAGAATATATCTGCTATATAGTTAAACATAGGATTTTGCTTCCTGTCTATCTCTTCGCGTAAGCGATTACGCCCGAGGAAGGCAATCTCCATCCCCGAGAAAAAGGCCGAGAACATGAGCATCACGGCTATCGTTATCACTATACTAAGCATAGGTCGCTAAGGTCTACGTTTGATATATTCAATTTATATTCAACGGCACTATATCCGTATATATAGGTTCAATTATTTTTTGCTTGCTGGGGGCTCAACACCTCTTGTGCCAACACTGTGTACACCACCTTGTGGCATCTCTCCAGCCTTTACATCCATGCTGCCCATTGTGGACAAATCGGTTGATGTAGAGAGTGTTTGATGTTGTAATTGCTGTGGCTGTGTCACGCGACCATTAGATGGTTGTGTCATCTTGGGCTTATTGTCGGCATCTTTTTGGTCTTTGCGTGATGCTCCCACAGTTGTAGGGGTAGATCTTACATCTCCCGTACTTTGTGGTGGTGTCTGACGTGTTGTTTGTGGCTTTACAGTCTGGCTGCCACTTTTAGGTTTGCTGCCATCTGTTGAGCCATTATCCCTCTTACTCTCATTTCCACCCTTTTTAGCCTCCTCTTCGCGCTTTTGGTTCTCCTCTTCAAGTTCCTCGGGTGTGGGCTGACTCATGTCAAACTCCATCTCCGAACTATACTTACGGAAGTGGATATTTTTGAGGTCTTCATCAGCGTCGAAGCCTACTCCGAAATGCCAACCGTCGGGTTGTAGAATCTTGGTGTCGACGTTGGAGTATATCTTTTTGGTTGTAGCATTCCAAAAGAGCTGCTGGGTGTATATCTCGGTGTGACCTGTTACAGTCGTGTCGCCTTCTTGGCGGTTGTTCTTGATAATGATAACATTACCCTTTGCCTCCCACAGCCTTTGATTCTCATAGTAGATGGCGTAGTTGGCTGTGATTGTGGCATCAATAAGGTTGAGCGAATCTTGTGTGTATGTAGTCATGTGTATGCCACGTCGAAACTCCTGATAGGGGTTTGTTGCCATGCTATAACCCTCCATTAGGGGTGTGGCAAAGGCGTAGGAGCGGCGACCATTCTCCATCATTGTGATGGTACGATTTTCGCTCGACTCGGTCATCAGTGTTTCGTAGTCATACTCTGTAGCAACATTCGCCTTGCTACATGAGAATAGCAATGTAGCACTCCCCACAATGGAGAGTGCTAACACTGCGTATTGTCTCAATATTTGGTGCATAGAAACTCTTTGCTCTATACCTCCAATTAGCGGTAGCGTACGGTTGTTACCTGACCTGAAGCGTAGCCGCACAAGATAGTGTAGCGGTCACCTGCAGTGAGCTCTGCGAAGAAGCAAGACTCCTGTACGGGGAATGCTGCACGGTATGCGCTCATCAACTGCTGTGCGAGCTTCTGTACCTCTGGCTCATCCTTGAGGAGGTTAACAGCCTGTGACATTGCGTCGTATGCTGCCCAGTATACTGATGTGCCACCAATCTTATCCTCTGGACATGTTGTAGCAGCATAGCACTGGCCAAGAACGAAGTATGAGTAGCCATTCTCGGGGTTAATAGCGCGGAGCTCGCGTGCAGCCTCAATAGCAGCAGGGTAGTTGTGCTTGCTAACCTCGATAAGAGCAATCTGTACATAGAGTGGCTCCTTCTTTGCAGGGTCAGCCTCTACTGCGAGAGCCTCGCGGAGATACTTCAACGCCTTGTCATTCTCACCACGATTCTTGAAGCCCTGAGCAAGGAACAATGCTGTCTCAGAAGATGGCTTGATGGTGTAGTACTTCTCGGTTGTTGCGAAGAAGAAGTCGCTAGAACACTGTGCACGAGACATGAGAGCTACTGCCTGTGCGAGGAGTGCCTCATTGTCGGGGTCGTTAGCGAGCTTCTGGCTGAACAATGCCTCGAGGTTCTCGCAGCTTGCAGCACCGCTGGTACCGAAGCTTGTCTCGAACATATCGCGATACTGCTCATCCTCAGCAGAAACCTCTGCAAAGAGGGGAGAGAGACGCTCATACTCAGACAAGATCATGTCGCTTGTAACGTTGTCATCATACTCGTAGTCCTCGCAGAGATACTTGAAGTAGCTTGCTGCGATGTCGAGGTGTGACTTGCCGCTCTCGATACCTGCGTCAACAGCATCCTTCAAACCTGCACGCAACAAGGGACGGTCAGTAGTGCAGTAACGGAGCATATCACGAGCCTTCATGTCGAGGATATAGTCCTTACCATTCTTTGAGTGGTCGCCGAAGTAGATAACACGCTGGTCGTAGATGAACAAGATTGAGTCGATGTACATCTTACGCTCCTGCACGCTACGAGCACGCTGTGCCTTGTTCTTGTAGATAGTCACACCACGAGCAAATGTGTTCTGTGATGCTGCGGGGCAGTTGTTCAAAAGCTGCTGGAAGTACTCTGTAGCGAGCTTGAAATCCTTAGCGTCGATAGCCTCCTTGAGGTAGTTGCTAGCACTGATGTTCTCCTTACGCTCCTCAACGGTTGCGCCCCACTTGCCGTAGGCCTTGTCGTCGCTGAAGTCCTGTGCTGAAGCCGAGAAGCCCACGAAGAGCGCG
>JAZRAW010000036.1:0-39495 GCA_045634765.1 Alistipes sp. | reverse complement strand
ACTCTCACCCTTAGCAACCTGCTCACGGGCATAGCTATAATATATACCAAGACGCAAGTATGGGAACTTAGCATTAAATTCCTTGCATAGAGTATCAATTTTCTTGTTACCAGAGACTGAAATCTCATTAGACTTCTTCACCGCAGGTTTAGCAGTTGCAGGCTTCGCGGCCGTTGTATTCTTCGCTGCGGGTTTCGCAGTAGTTGTTTTCTTTGTTGTAGTAGCCATAATTGTTTGTATTAGGGTTCATTATATATGTGGTACATGGGGCGATCAAACCCCACATACCCAGTGTGATAAGGACTATCTACCTGCACCAACCAAAGTGGCATTGTTGTCTGCCAAAGCCGAGTTATCAGCATTAGCAACCTGAACACCAATACCATAAAGTTCTGCAATCTTCTTCTCGAAGTTGCCAACGCGGAGGTTACCACCAACTGTGAGCTCGCCACCCTTTGCTCCCTCAGCGCGGAGAGATGCCAATGTAGCGTCATCATCAGCCATAGCACCCTTGCAAGTTACGCTCTTATACACGCGAAGTGTAGCACCAAAGTTCTCCTTAAAGTTAGCCTTCAAGGTCTTGACCTTCATACGGCCATCCAACTTAAATTCTGCCATAATTGTTTAGTTTTAATTTAATAGTTAATACGTATTTATGATTTAGAAAATCACCCCCTTTGAAATCTCTGCAATCTCCTTTGATGTAACTTTAGCACATCCCTTCTCCTTTGCCCATGCGTTAGCTTGAGTCAAAGACTTTGAATTGAACTCTCCAATAGGGAAATAATGCTTGTGTCCTGAATAATTGCAAACACCAATCTGGCAAGCTATACCAAGCTGCTCCCAGAAGTAGTTCTCAATACTTTTGACCATAGTACGGCCATGGATAGAAATCTCCTCATTAGAGAACTTCTTTCTTGTCTCTGCCAACGACTTAGATGTATCAATACCCTTTACGCTGCAAGACTTTGTTCGGTCTGCTTCAACGATGAAGCATAGTGTTAGATACTCAAACTTAGCTGAAAACTCTGCCTGAAGTGTAGACATCTTCTTACGACCATGAACACTAATCTCATTTGCCATAGTTACTTAGTTTTAAATGATTTATAAATAATTTATCCATATTTATTTATTGTTGATTTCCTTTATTTTCCTAAAAAACTTCTCCTGCATCTCGTAATAGAGGTAGTCGTTGACATTGTCGTGCGTATGGCGATACATAGCCTCATAGAAGGCTACAAAATTATCATCCGCAGCAAACTCGGCCTTATGCGCAGTGAGATAGTCATACACCTCGGCATAGGTGATAATCCTATACAATGTGCGCATATCCTTGTCCTCGACAGTAGGGATATTGTACTTGGGCGTAAGAATCACATAATAAGCATTTTTGCCATAATCCTGCGACTCCTTATCTGCCGTTAGCCAGTTAACGTAGTTGTAGTAGCGACGTAACTGTTTACCCTCACCATCCTCCTCAACACTGTTAATATCCGACTTAATCTTATTCTCGATAACAATCATCGACTCTGGGGTACGCACCAAAAGGTCGATACGACCGCCACTCGGAATATTCTTCATTCGCGGATCCTCAATCTTCGATGCCTCCTCGCGCGTAATGGTATACTCCATGCCCATGGTGATACCCCTCTCGGCAAAGAACTGCGACCACAACGCCCTATACTCCGCGCGTAGCATGAAGTAGGCGAGAGCATTCGAGAACTTATTCTCATCATTCTGAATTTGACATATATCAAAGAGTGATATCTTTCGCATAGCCACATCGCTCAACTCCTCATCGTCGACTCGATTGTTAGACTCTATCCACAACGAGGTATTGTCTATGAGCATCTCGCGAATCTTTATATAGTCAGCCTTTTTAGCCTCAACATTCTGCTTTGCCAAATCACCCTTATATGTACCTTCGGCATATATATACTGCTTCAGCGATGCTTTAGCCTGCTGGTAACCCTCCAACACCACTACCACATCATCCGCCGTGTGTGATGGGTAGACGACCTCCTTATCGGAATGGAAGCGTATGAAGATGCGCACACCATCGCGTGGCAACAACAGACGCTTTGCAGTGTAAGTAATGAATACACTCTGCTGTCCTGCCTCGCCAAAGATGTCCAATATTGATGCTCCACCATAGCACACACCACCTGGCTCACCATTAATAAACGACAGCTGCTCACCAAGAATTTGGGTGTCTACGGCGTCATATTTATTTACGAACTTGTCATCTGCATTGTATACATCCTCAAGTCCTGATGCCAACCCAACAACCTCGACCTCGCCAATACCGTGATATTTCACCATCAGCATCCACTCTACCCTATCTTTATGCGCCTTAACAAAGTCACCCGTAGAGTTAAGATATAGGTAGTTACCACCATTGTCTGCCTGAAACAAGTTAATAACCTCATGCCCCAGATTCGACATTAGGTAGTCACCGACATACATACGATTAAGCACAATGCCCGATTTCATAACGCATTGTGTTTGGGTTAGCACTTTATCCTTCATATTGTATATTCGAAGTTTTAATAGTACCTCGGGGTGCGGTCAAACACCCCGAGATTATTATCTATTGTCGCTTGATAACCACTGTTGCCACTAATACTTCTCAATGGTGTAGCCGCAGCTCCATGCAACGGCAAATACACCCTGCGGAACCCTTATGACAACTTTATCATCCCAGTTGCCATTGTGGTAATATTCGCAGTCTGTTACTTTGTATTGCTTACCGTCTTCGCGCCAAACTTTGGGAAATTCTACCACTTTTGCTACAGAATCGCCAGAGTATGGCTGATAAACAACTCTTGCCTCCATACCGCGTAAAACCGCTACCACACCATCCGTTTTAGGAGTTATTTTCATAATTATAATAGTTGGAATTAGTGAATAAAATCGGTTTCTAATACTCACCACGTGCAGCCTGGCCAATAGTAATGTCGTTAGGAACGAGGTTCTTGGCGTCAGCATCCTTAATCTGCACGGTAACTCCGAAGTGTGTATCGAAAAGCTTCTCTACATCACCCACCTTCATGCTTGCCTTAATCTTAAGACCGTCAGCCTTGGTGTTAACCTCTTTAGTTGTCTTAGTATTCAAAGCTGCAAGTGTCAACTCACCATCGGCAATCTTTGCTCCCTTGTAGAATACGAGCGACACACCAAAAGCATTTTTGAACTCCGCAGAGATTGTCTTAAGTTTTTTCTGTGGAGCTACGGTAAATTCAGCATTCTTGAATTTATCCATAAAATTATTCAAAATTCCCATTGCAAATATTTAGATTTAATTAAAATTATAAAACCATGAATCTTAGATTAGAACGCAAGTTCAAGCTCAGGCTCATCCTTAACGAGATCGATAAGTAGCAACATAGCATAACTATCATCGATACCAAGTGCTGTGGCTATAGAGAGCAAATTATCAACCTCCTCAACGCCCAACACACCGTCAACGGTAACAATCTGCATAGCAGCCATATATACCTGTGCCGCCTCATCATCATCTACCTCGGCACCATTCTCAATAAGATAGTGATTTACAGCCTCCTCATCCATCTTTTCAATTTCAGCGAGAGCAGCCTCCGTCTCAACCATCAAATCAGACTCGTTAAGCTCAAAAGTTTCGGCAATCTCGCTCAACGCAATCTTCTCAGCCTCGTCATACTCGCCATCAGCCCAAATAGATGTCGCCAAAAATGCAGCGAGATTCTTGATATTTGTCTTCATATTACTTAAACAATCTTTTAATACGGTTCTTCAAACTATTCTTCTCTGCACGAGCCTTTGCCATACGCTCTGCGATAGCCTTGCCCTCCTTGGTACGTTTATCCACAGTACCACTCTTTGTTTTCTTAACTGCCATAATCTTGTTTATTTAAAAAATATCATAATTCGTCCATACAATCTGAGCTATAGGCACAAAAAAAAGCGCAGACAAATTGCTTTATCTCCGCTGATAGGTCCTAGGAAAACCTGTGGTAAGAAAAAAAACAATTGTCTACGCTATGTCTTTGCACCACACAATATGGTACACAGACACAAGGCAGTTTGCTCCTCTCATACCAAAAATGAATTTCCTAGGTTCATCAGCAAGAAGAGTAAACACGCTGTGTTTATTCGCAAATATTTCTACAAAAGTAGTAAAATAAATGCAACTAAACAACTCCCACTATAAAAAAATTATAGGCGTAAACAATTGTTGCTACAAAGATATGAATAAAAAGTAATGCATCAAGGCTTTAATGATTGTCTTTTCTTGTCTTTTCAACATCGCCTTGATATGGTTGATATGGCAAGTCGTTTACTAAAAGTGAGTCCAAGAAATGTCTCTTATCAGCTTCAATATTATCATCCATATATACCGATGGCAGAGTCGCGGCATAACCATTCAGTTCTACCACATATGTTTCCAAGAGCCGATCATAGCGTGTTGACAACAACGAATTAAGGTCAACACTCTCACTCTGCTCAACATATCGTCGATATACACCATCTAACTGATTCCACATTGATGATACGCTACGATACACAAACTCACAATATGGTAAATGATAAACCTCATCTCTACAAGCCGAATATATGTTCTCAAACTCCGACTCCATGGCAGCAACAAGCGAATCGCGTTGTCTCTTGTTCGCTTGCTCCATCGCAATATACTCATTCAATGCCAGTTGTGCACTGTCTCGAATTGTGGCACACTGCACTGCGACATCTCGCTCCATCTTATCTACAAGAACATCGTATCGGTCTTTATACCCCTGCGCCACACGCTTATTTGTGTAAGTGATATACAAACCTATAGCCGCAATAATGACCAAGACCATGAATATTTTAAGCCAACGATAACGGTTCTCAAATGCCTTAAGCATCGACCCTACATTGCTATAGCGTCTATCTGCAGAGTAGGCTGTTGCTCGGCGCGCAATCATAGAGTTACCCAAAAGCTCACGCATAACAACACCCAACGAGTAGATATCACTACGAGCATTTATAACCCCACTCCTACTACGTAGTTCAGGTGATGCATAACGTGGCGTGCAACCTACATGCTTGATTGCCATCTCCACATCACTATCTGCCAAACCGAAATCGATGAGTTTAAGGCTATTATCAGCACGAGATATGAGAATGTTATCGGGCTTGATGTCGTTATGAATGATAGTCTGTTTGTGAAGATATTGCACAGCCAACAACAACTCCCTAAATACACGTTCACGCTCACCTCGCGAGGGTTTTTCTGCAATATACTCCGACAATGTGCGACCATCGATATACTCCATCACAATACCCTCGCCAATTGGCAATTGGGTTTCGTACGTAAATACATGTATAATATTAGGATGCGCACAGCCAATTGATAACTCATACTCACGACGAAGCAAACGAAGTTGATACTCCGAATTATCTTTTGTTGTTTTTATAAGAAAGAGTTTACCCTGGCGCGTTGCCTTATACAATTGGGCATTAGCGCTTGTTATCAGCAGTTTAAAGTCATAGTATCCCTGCTCAACATCAGCATTTACACACTCCGAATCGAATATTCCGCTATCAGTACTCATCTCAAAATTTTAATTTGTCAAAGATAATACTTATTTTTGTGATTATGAATATACGAAGTGATATACCAGAAATTTTTGTTCTACGCGAACGTGTCGAGAATAGACTTGGCATGCCACTTGTCACCCATTCCGACTTTTTGAAGCTCGTAGAGATGATTGAAATTGAGCAACGCCAACACATTTCCGAGAGCACCCTTGAGCGCCTTTGGGGATACTCTACACGAGGATATGCCACAGTGTCGCTACGCACACTAAACCTACTTGCGACATATAGCACGGGCCTAAATTGGCGAGATTTCTGCAATATGCTAAGCAGCGAAACGAGCATAGAGTCGGGATATTTCAGCATCGAGAGCATACTGACATCGGAACTTAGCATTGGAGATAGAGTAGCGTTTGGGTGGCTACCCAATCGAAGGTGTACTGCACGGTATTTGGGCAATAATAGGTTTGTTGCCGAGGAGTGCATCAACTCAAAGATTCAACCAGGTGACACCTTTATATGCCCTCAATTTACCATGGGCAAGAATCTGATAATGACTGATTTTCGTCAAATATCTATCAATAACACAACTCCTAAAACATACGTTGTAGGCACAAACAACGGACTTACTGCGCTAAAGGTTTATAGCCTAGACAAGTAGGGGGGGGGATGCAAAGTATCCAGACATTAGCTAACATAAATAAGCATAGTTTTGCACGTTCGATATAAGTAGCCATTGGCTGGAAAGATGCCCTCAGCACCAATCGCAGGAGCTCGCCACCCACCAACAGATACAACATACTCAAACGTCACTTAAATAATTTATATAAGTTGTGCTTATATGGCTATCAATAATAAGAATAGAAAATAGTTGTATTTCAGGAAAATAGGCATTTTCTTTGCAGTGTGAAAATTAAGAATAACTAATAAGAAAAAGCATATTATGAACAAATATTTCGATTTATCAGGACAGGTAGCAGTAGTAACAGGAGCATCAACAGGCCTCGGACTTCAGATGGCAAAGGCCTTTGCAAGTCAGGGCGCAAACCTCGTGTTGTTGGCACGCCGCGAGCAGCGCCTTAAGGAGAATGCCCAAGTCCTCACAAAGGAGTTTGGTGTTGAGGTTATGGCCTTGAAGTGCGACATCACCGTCACCGATGAGGTTAAGAGTGCTGTGGAGGCTGTACTGAAGCGTTTCGGCAGAGTAGACATCCTTGTGAACAATGCTGGCACGGGAGCTATAGGCAATGCCGAGGATATCACCGACGAGCAGTTTATGCACGAGGTAAATGTTGACCTCTTTGGCACGTTTATCTGTGCACGAGAGTTTGGTCGTGCGATGCTCGATGCGGGCTATGGTCGTATCATAAACATCGCCTCGATGTATGGCTTAGTCGGCAACATGATTGCGGGTAGCGCGCCATATCATGCGGCAAAGGGTGGCGTGGTAAACCTAACTCGCGCCTTGGCTGCCGAGTGGGGCAAACATGGCATCACCGTAAACAGCATCTGCCCAGGATACTTCTACACCGAGCTAACAACAGCAACGCTCGACAGCGACTACTTCCAGGATATGGCTAAGCGTAGCATACCCCTTGGTCGCTATGGCCGTGAGGGCGAGCTTGACACATGCGCACTATTCCTTGCCTCGCCAATGAGTACCTATGTAAATGGTCAGAACATAGCCGTAGATGGTGGCTTCACATGTGTGTAGCTTTGATAACGCATTGCGGTGTGAACCAGTCCCTATATCACACATCGCTTGCGCATAACACCCATTAGAAGTACTAAGCCGAGAATTTTGAGCCTATCCTTAGGCTTGAGATTCTCGGCTTTCTTTTATGTCCGAGGCACGCGAGATAGCACAGCTGCCGTAGCTATATTACCATAAAAGAGATATTTGTGATAAGCAGTGTATATGCGCTGTGGGGTTGGTATATATTTTGTTTATGGCGGTATAAGAACATATGATTATAGATTTTGCCTAAAAATGTTTGAGTTTAATTTATTTGTTATACTTTTGCACTCGATAAGATTTGGTTATGACAAACAAAATTACGATAACTATATATTTATAATAAGATAAACAAAAATATTAACAATTAAAAAATTACAATTATGACATCTATTATTAACTCACAGCTTCCAGAGTTCAAGGTTCAGGCATATCACAATGGCAATTTCACATCAGTATCGAGCGACGATGTAAAGGGTAAGTGGGCTATATTCTTCTTCTACCCTGCTGACTTCACTTTCGTATGTCCAACAGAGTTGGTAGACCTTGCTGAGAAGTATGAGAAGCTAAAGAGCTTGGGCGTAGAGGTTTACTCGGTAAGCACCGACTCACACTTTGTTCACAAGGCTTGGCACGATGCCTCTGAGAGCATTCGCAAGATTAACTACCCTATGTTGGCAGACCCAACAGGCGTGCTTAGCCGTGGCTTCGGTGTGATGATTGAGGAGGATGGCATGGCCTATCGTGGCACCTTCCTCGTAAACCCCGAGGGTAAGATTAAGATTGCAGAGATTCAGGATAATAGCATCGGCCGTAATGCTGATGAGTTGGTGCGCAAGGTTGAGGCGGCTATCTTCGTAGCCAACCACCCTGGCGAGGTATGCCCCGCAAAGTGGAAGCAGGGCGCTGAGACCCTAAAGCCAAGTATCGACCTTGTAGGAAAGATTTAATATAAACACTTGGAGTGCTCAGGGAATGCCCTTCGAAGCACTCCAAAACCTAAAACGACAACTACTATGATAGACTCATCTATTATCCAACAAGTAACAGATATATTCGCCAACTTAGACTCACGCTACACACTCTCAGCGTACATCTCTTCGGAGCACGAGAGTGGTGCCCAAATGGCTGAGTTTCTCAACGATTTTGCAACGACATCCTCACATATTAGTATTGAGCAACACGAGGCTGATGGCAACGACCTTTATTTCGACCTCCTCAAAGAGGATAAGCCCACAGGTATAACTTTTCGAGGTATCCCCAACGGCCATGAGTTTACCTCATTGTTGTTAGCAATACTCAATGCCGATGGCAAGGGTAAAAATCTCCCTGATGAGGGCATAGCTCACCGCATAGGTGCTTTGCAGGGTGATATACGCTTGCAGACATATATATCGTTGAGCTGCACAAACTGCCCCGACGTGGTGCAGACACTCAACATATTCGCGTTGCTAAACCCAAACATTAGCCATGAGATGGTTGATGGAGCATTGTTCCAGGATGAGGTTGAGGCTAAGGGTGTTCAGGCCGTACCAAGCGTGTTTGCTAATGGCGAGTTGTTGCATGTGGGTCGTGGCTCACTCGGCGAGCTACTCGAGAAGCTTGAGGCGAAGTACCCATCAACGAGTGGCGCTGCAAGCTCTACTGGCGAGCCTATTCTTCGTAGTTATGACGTGGTGGTGGTAGGTGGTGGTCCTGCGGGTGCTTCCGCAGCTATATACTCGGCACGCAAGGGCCTCAAGGTGGCAATAGTAGCTGAACGCATCGGAGGTCAGGTTAAGGAGGCTGTGGGTATCGAGAACCTTATATCTATACCCTATACCACGGGAAGCGAGCTTGCGGATAACCTGCGTACACATCTTACGCACTATTCCATAGAGTTGTTCGAGAATCGTCGCATAGAGCGCACCGAACTCGAGGGTAAGCAGAAGCTTATCGAGGTAGTGGGTGGCGAGCTCTTTAGCGCTCCTGCCGTCATCATAGCTACGGGTGCTGGCTGGCGCCGCCTAAATGTCGAGGGCGAAGCAGAGTATATAGGACGTGGCGTAGCCTTTTGCCCTCATTGCGATGGTCCATTCTATGCTGGTAAGAGGGTCGCAGTGGTAGGTGGCGGAAACTCGGGCATAGAGGCCGCTATCGACCTCGCGGGTATATGCCAAAAGGTTACAGTTATTGAGTTTATGGATAGCCTCAAGGCAGACCAAGTGCTTCAGGATAAGGTTCGCAGCCTACCCAATGTCGAAATATTGACATCGACACAGACCACCAAGGTGGAGGGTAATGGCGAGAAGCTAACGGCGCTGCACCTCAAAAATCGTCAAACCGACGAGGAGTATACGCTTGAACTTGACGGAGTCTTTGTGCAGATAGGACTTAGCGCGAATAGCCAACCATTTGCCGAGCTCGATAAGACTCGTATTGGCGAGATTGTTATCGACGCACATTGTCGAACAAATATCCCTGGAGTCTATGCCGCAGGTGACGTGTCATCGGTTCCCTATAAGCAGATTATCATCGCTATGGGCGAGGGAGCAAAGGCTGCGCTCACAGCCTTTGATGATAGAACGCGTGGCGTGATATAGCCCCACATCGAATAGGCAACAGAGAGGCAACACCGTTGCGAAAGATGTAACCTGCAGGATTTGGTTGTATCTGCGCTCAATATCCCTACATATGCTAACGTCTTGACACAGAAAAAGGGGGCTGACTAAAAAGTCTGTAAGGCTTTTGGTCAGCCCCGTTTGCGAATTTACACTCACAGAGCACTCACTAACGATTATTATTTGCGAAACTTCTTTATCTTCTCCTCTATATCGCTATATATCAACGCCGCCTCCTTTTTATTCAATCCAGCTTTTACTGCAACGACAAGCAAATCATCTTTCGTTGGCTCAATGCTATCATTGATAGAGGTGGTATGATAGCCATTCATACCATCGCTTGGTAAAAGGTCGTATGCAGGAGAGAGGCGCCATTCGTTATCGCGATAGATAAATGCAAAGTTCTTGGCGTGGTCATCTTTATTCTCTATCAGGTAGTTAAATACCATCAAGCGATACACTTTCCATAGCTCGGCCACACTATGCGTAAGCGCTGCACATACCTGAAAGATATGCGAGTAGTCGATACTTGGCATACGATAGTCTGCCCCAATAAGTCCTGCAATACTCACAACGTGTAGTTTCCCGTTTGGTGTGCGGTCAAATCGCTCCACACCGAAATACTTATCCTCAAAGAGTCGCGTTTCGGGCATCACGATACCACACTCCTTGGCAAGTAGTGAATAGTTATACTCATCACTGCCTATGCGCTTAGACTCTCGTTTAGCACGGAACTTAACCAGCCACTCCTTTCCCTCGTAGCGAGTGAAAATCTTTGGACGGGCACCACCAGGAGAACCACCTCGGTGTTGAAACTCCTCGATACCCTCACCGCTATATTCATCACTATCAAGAATCTGCTCAGCCTCTAATGCTAATTTCTCGAAATCAGCATACTCCTGTTTTGAAGCTACGCTCTTATCTGGTCGAAATTCCAATGCTCCTCGTCCAGTCGAGCCAACCAATGCGAGGCGGTCAAGAAGGGTTAGGTTGCGAGGGTTTATGCCTTGCAGTTGTAAATATCTGTCGAGGATAAGCAGGCCCCAGCCATCTGGTAGGCAATCATCGAATACTCCAAAGCCACCATCAAAAGGTCGTGGTTTGGCAATGAATACGCCACTTCGTAGTGGCAATTCAAATGGAGAGATAGAGAATCCAGACGCAAGCCACTCTGCGGTATATTCAAATGCACACAAGCCCTCCTTAGTTAGTGCTAAGCGACCAACAATACGGTCGGCATAAATAACCTCAATCTGTTTAATGCTATTCATTTTTCTTGCCTCGTTTACGATTAACACTCTGTTCGTTCAGTACATCATCAAGCGACTGATACTGCTTTTGGGCAAAAAGGGCATTAAACTCATCAAGACAGTTTAGTGCAAAACCAACTTGTAACAATCCACGTAGCGATATCTCGCCCGTCTGCTCAAAACGGCGATAGGTAGCAAACTTAACACCTGCTCTTGATGCCAACCCCTCCTGTGTCAGGTTTAATTCCAATCGGCGAGCCTTAACCCTTGCGGCAATTTGCATAGCCACATCGCCCGGATTTGCAATGTTAAGTGATAATATATTATTCATAATCGGTTTTAATATTCAGTAACGAACAAAATTTTATTTATTGCAAAGGTAATAAATATTGCACAAATACCAAACCTTTCGTGTGATATATACAATAAAAATTGCTAAATTCGCATCATCTTAACATTTATTGCGAGGATTATGGCTCCTAAACCCACATATCAAGAACTAACTCAGCGTGTGCACATGTTAGAGCAGGAGAATTGTAGATTGAGGTCTGAAATAGAGCAACTGAAATCTTTGGTTAGCCTTCAATTGCAGAATAATAATTTCACTGCATCGCAAGTGGCTGCGCCACAAGCACTAACAATTCACCTGTCGCTTGAGAAGAAGGTGGAGCTATTTCGAAGTATATTTCGTGGTCGGGAGGATGTCTTTGCTCGACGATGGCAAAGCAACAAATCCGGGAAGTCTGGTTATCAGCCAGTATGTAACTATGAATGGCGTGTAGGAGTATGTGAAAAGGGGAACATACAATGTGCTGAATGCAAGAACAGAAATTTCAAGTCGTTAGACTATGACGACATATATTACCACCTCGAAGGACGTGATAGAGAAGGGCGCGATGTTGTAGGCATTTATCCTATATTGGAAGATAATACCTGTTATTTCCTATGCGCCGATTTTGACGACAAGAACTCAATGGTCGGATACAAAGAGGATGTGCTCGCCTTTGCGGATGTGTGCAAGATGTATAATATTCCCTTTTCAATTGAGCGTTCTCGGTCGGGAAATGGAGCGCATATATGGATATTCTTCACCGAGGCTACTCCCGCATTGCAGGCTCGAAAATTAGGCAATGCTATTCTTACAGAGGCTATGCACCATAAAGGTACACTTTCGTTCAAATCATACGACCGTTTATTCCCCAATCAAGACACCATCCCCAAAGGTGGCTTGGGTAATCTTATCGCGTTGCCACTGCAAGGTAGAGCGCGCAAAGAGGGGAATAGTGTATTTGTAAACGAACGTTTTGAGCCTTACGGTGACCAATGGGCATATTTATCATCAATTGAAAAGTTATCGGCAGATGATGTGTGTGCGATTATTGACAAATTGGGTGCGACAAATGATCTCGGGGCTATGTCAAAATCATCAGAGCATAAGCCTTGGGAATTGCCATCGATGCCACAGTTCTCTACATCTGATATTCTTTGCCCTACTCTTGAGATTGTGCGAGCCAATATGTTGTATATTGCAGCAACAGATATATCTCCTAAGTTACTAAATCACCTTCGCCGCATTGCCGCCTTTAATAACCCTGAATTCTACGCTCGTCAAGCAATGCGCATTGCCACGCATACATCTCCTCGCATAATCTCTTGTTCTGAGATTATTGACGGGCATTTAGCTCTACCTCGTGGTTGTGAGGAGGCATTGGTTGAAATACTCGATAAACTACGCGTAGGATACACCATTGTCGATAAGACTAATGCTGGCAATCCAATTAAAGTCAGCTTTAACGGTGAACTGCGATTTGATCAACAGATGGCTGTAGCAGCACTTATAAACAGCAGAATAGGCACACTATCTGCCGCCACAGCATTTGGTAAAAGCGTCGTGGCTGCAAATATTATTGCAGAGCGAAAGACAAATACACTTATCCTCGTACATACCAAAGCCTTGATGGAGCAATGGCAGTATGTGCTAAATAAATTCCTTACAATAGAGTGTGATGCACCAATAGAGAACCCCCGCAGAGGCAGAAAGCGAATTTGGTCGCCAATAGGCTGTGTGGGTAGTGGTAAAGATAGACGCAGTGGTCTTATTGATATTGCCATTATGCAATCGCTTATGGATGGCGATAGTGTAAAGGAGTGGGTGCGAGATTACGGCATGGTAATAGTCGATGAGTGTCACCATCTATCGGCGTTTAGCTTTGAAAAAATTATGCGTTTTGCAAATGCCCGATATGTATATGGGTTAACTGCTACGCCAATAAGAAAGGATGGTCACCAACCAATAATATTTATGCAGTGTGGAGCGATACGACATAGCGTTATAGCGAACAGTACCACAGTATACGAGCGCATTTTAACACCACGGTTTATTACATCAAAAAGGAGGGCTGAGGACAATGAGCCATACACTGCGACTATCCGTTGCCTTGCAGAAGATAGGGTACGCAACGAACTTATAGTGCGAGATGCTGTTGATGCTATAAACAGAGGTAGAACGCCAATAATATTGACAGCTCTTACATCACACACTGAATGTCTATGTGAGATGTTAAAACCTTATTGCAAGAATGTTGTGAAGCTAGTCGGAGCTGATAGTGTAAAGCAAAAGCGACTTGCTATGGAGCAGATGCGTGCTATTGAAGCAAATGAAGATATGGTTATAGTGGCAACGGGGCGATATGTTGGTGAAGGCTTTGATCTTCCGCGCCTTGATACGCTCCTTTTAGCATTACCAGTATCGTGGAAGGGCATCGTAGCACAGTATGCGGGTCGCCTGCATCGAGAGTATGACGGCAAGATGACCTGTCAGATATATGACTATGTTGATATCGGCAATGCAATATGCGAAAAGATGTATCGTCGCAGACTTAGAGCGTACAAATCGATTGGGTACGCCACTGTGAATAGCGCTGATGATGTCGAGAAGTGTGGCTATATTTATGATGGTCGCGACTTTGCCGAGCAGTTTATTAAGGATATATCATCCTCTACAAGAGAGGTTATTATTTCAGCGCCTCGCATATCAAGAATTGCTAATCCGAAAGTTGCTATGGCAATTCGGGATCGACTTGAAGTGGGAATAAGTGTGAGGATAATTACATCTGAAGTGACCATTGATAGAGGACTATTCTATTTGAATATTGAGGTTGTACATACCGAGTTCTGTTCTGCGCACTTTGCAGTAATAGATAGAAATATATGCTGGTATGGTGATATTAACCTTCTTGGTTATAACACATCCGAACGCACGGCATTGCGATTATGGGATAGAACTATCGCAGAAGAGTTGATAAATAAATAATTATATTTTCCTACTCGGAAAGTGTGGGGGATAATACATTGATATAAAGCCACATATAAGTTGTCCGAGAAAGTGTGGAATGATGTTTTGTTTCCGAAACGCAACATTTATAGCGCACTTCGGAAATAAAATGAACAAACAAGACTTAATCAATATTACGTAAAAACCAGCCTCTAAAGGAGCATCGCCCTTGATGATTTCAACATAGTGTCTCCAACTCAATAATTCAGACAGTGTCTGAACTTTTGGGAAAGCAACATACAATTTCCTCATGTAGTGTACATTGGAACGGTGAAGCCTACGCCATATCGTTCATTGAGATCTTTAACCAGACAATCAAGAAGATTGCTTCCATACTCCGTACGCTCATTCCAGAATGGTGCAAAATGAAGTCAAGTTGGACGATTTGTTTGCATAATTTCTCTTAAACGAAACAACTTTACAACAACTAAGAATCGGCAATAATTGGGTTTATTGCCGATTCTTAGTCATAGGATAGTTCCAACTCTTTACAGATACTTCTCTACATTCGCGTTGAATTGATGTCTCAATAAAGGATTACCATTGCGGTTGAGATTCTTCAGAATAGTATCTCTGCCATAGAAACGAATAATCTCTTTTATCTCCTCCTCATTTCCTCTCTCAAATACGCGATTGATTACATAGCGACCATGCGCTGTGAAATCAATACGGTCAAATGTCGTATCCCAAAATAGCGTTTTACGAAATTTAGTTAAATCAGGTTTATTGCTCATAATGTTTTATTCATTTATTACTATATAAACACCTCTACACCTCAATAAACCTCCCGCCATCGAAACCGCCGAGATTCTCACGGTAATAGACATAACCGAGCTGGTTGCAGACAATGCGAGTGTTGCCGATTGTTGCATCAATATTGGCGTGCAAGTGCCCGAATATCCACGCATCGATACGGCTGTCGGCAATAAAGTCGCCTAACTCCGTTGCGAAGGCACTATTCAGCAAGTTGCCCTTATGCTCTGGTGCAACGACCGTCATTGTAGGCAGATGATGGGTTACTACCACGATACGCTCAGCGGTACTCTCCGCAACGCACCTGACACACAACACCCACGACAACGCACATCAGCTTCTCCTCTACCCCGCCACGGGGAGGGGGGGCTACCTTCCCGCAAGGGGTAGGGGATCAAATTCCTTGGGAGGTTTCAAAACATAATCGCTCCCCCAATCGATTACACACGCGTGCAGAATTGGAGAATTTTAGAAATGTGTAACACATTGAAAATAAAGTGCTTAATATGTTGCAGATTCTGGCGAATTAACTTGCGTGTTCCAAATAGTGATGTTATGTTTGCACTACAATAAAGCAGAGTTAAACACTTAATACTGAATAGATTATGACACGCAAAGAAAACCTTTTGATTGAGATTTACAACCTTCGCAACCAGATTTCCGAGATTAAGGGCAACAAGATCGTAAACATCGAGGAGTTCAGCCAGACTCGCAAGTTCCGAGATGAGGCTGCCGACTGGAAGGAGTTTGAGTTGAAGCTCCGCATCGAGGAGCTCAAGAAGAAGCTTGTCATGGTACAGATCGAGGCAAAGTAGCAGGCTGCAGCGGACGCCTTCTATGCAACCGAGGAGGGTAAGGCCTTTAAGCAGGAGTGTGATGAGAAGCGACTCCTCTTTTGTTTCGAACATAGCAATGTTGAGAACTCAACACTGATCGAACTTGAGATTGCGATTTCAAACGCCCTTGGCGCACAGTGGAGAGTTGGCAACTTGTCAACAAGCTATGTCGAACTAGCGGTGGTAGATGCAGACAACAAAAAGATCTTCGGACAAAGCGTTTCGATCTACTACGAGCGCAAATATTGGCTCGGTGGCGAACGCTTCCAGATCAATGTAGGCACCTGTGGTAGCCACGATCTCCTCCCTGCGGACCGAACTCGCTCAATGGCAGAGTTCTACATCGGCATCGGCAAGCTACACGCTAACATCGAGTTGCTTGAGGGCATACGCAACACACTCTTCGGCTATGCGGAGAAGATCGCAAACATTCAAAAAGAGGTGCATGAGCTGGACGAATTGGTAAAGAATCCAACCCGCGCATAAGAGATAACCCACCAGGTCTTGGCTGCCCGTAACGCGAATAAGCAATGCAGGCAGGAGCCGACTTCGCAGGAGGTCGGCTCCACTAGCGTCTATACACTAATTCTCAAGTACTCTATTCGATTATTATCAGCAGAAAATACTCTCGCAATATAATATGGGGTATTACCATCTAATGATTTTAAGAATATCCATTGCGATTTGCGCATGTAGAACGGAATAGAATCGGCATTATTAATTCCTCGCTTCGTTGTTTTAGCATCACAATAGCAATATATCTGCCCATTTAGAGTGATCTCAAAATCATAACAAGGTTCTTTTCTGTCCCTACTAACCCATACAACATTATACCCTTGTGTCCTTGGATATTTTTGTTGTAAATTTCTATAGACAATCTCCTCGCCGATATCTCCTCCCGTGGAATCAGCATAAGCCGTATCATCAACGACATCAGATAGAAGAGCCAATGCTGAGGGTAGCTTTTTAAAGTTTGCAACTATTATCTTTAACTCCTCATCGGATATTTCTGATGAAGCTAATGCAGCCAATGACTCCATCTTGCCACTTTGTGCAATTATCAGAGCCTGCTCGCGTTGATTCTCAGATAACAGGTCCACTATTAGCGTAGCACGTTTTGGGTAGTACCAATGGAAATATGATGCCAATTTTTCCTTGGTCACATTCGCACAGTCAATCCATTTATATAGATTGTTTAATACCGAACTCAGCAAGTGGGCGTTTCCTTGGTTTTGTGAGTACTGCTGAGATAGTTCTTGATCTATCTCATTTGCCAACATTTCTAGTGTAAATTCACTATTGAGCAATTCAAGACCATTGAACTTCTTATCCAGAAGTTTGTCACCAATCTTTTGTTTCTTTGATGCAAAAAGAGTGTCATAAACATCTTTGAGCTCAATAGGAAGTTCTATATCAGCATACAACTTACTACTTGCACTGCAAAGTAATCCACTCTGATTAGGTAGAAGATTGTACTTTGAAAATATAAACCGATCTTTCCCCTTTAGATACTCAGCACAACCATATAGCCAAGATAGGACATCCTCTTTATTGACTCCTATTGAGTATATGTCGTTTTTAGCTTCAATTTGTTTCGCTAAATTTTCACAGGTGAATTTTTGTTCTTTAAAGATAGTAAAATCTGTGGCTTCAAACCACGCTAAATAGTCATCAGCTATTGGCAGTGCCAATTTGTTCAAAAGTTTACAGTTGTTGTATAGCTCAACATCAGGTTTTGAGTCGGCAAATGGCAGTATGATACTTGAAAATGAAACAAACTGATTCTCTGTATTAACAACAATGTTATGACTCAATATGTGTTGCTTGTATTTCGCTAAATACAAACTATAAAATTGCTGGTTCGATATTGAATTGCCGTTATATTTACCGCGCAATCTTGCTATATTAAATGCACATTTGAGTTGATTATTTGCTACATAATCTAGAACCATTCCATATAGTTCTGTCGATGCGAGAAATAAACTTCTATTTACATCATTCGAACCAGGTTGCAACTCCACGCCCTCACGCTCTGTCGTTGGGGTAAACTTTAAACTGTTTAGAAGAAATGGCATTCCTATATCCTCTGTCCCCACTAATGGAAGTCCACAGAATAATCTTGATAAATCTTTTGGAAAAGGAAGTATCCGGTTATCTTCACACCGGAAAGTGGTAGATACCTCTTCGTGTGATAGGTAGACGAACTGTTGGGTGGTTGTTTTAGAGTCTGTCTCAATAATAAATGTCAATACTTCATTCTTAACACTATCTCGCGATATTTTGAAGGTTTTAACACTCGCAATACCTCGATTATCCTCTATTACGACCGATTGTACTTTAGGCATAAAGCACAAAGTATAGGGCAATGCTTCATATAGATAATTCAAATCAATATCAGAAGATTGCACAGCTGGTACAGTTGGTAGGGGACTCCCAAGCGTATATGAAAACGAGGTGTTAAATCCGCATTCAACTTTGTGAGGAATTAGAGATCGCTTAAGCTCCTCGTTTGCAGTCGTTATTTGCTCAATAAGAGCCTGTTTATTTGTAAAACAGGAGCGGTCGAGTGATACACCGAATCGATATGTTGCATCTGTATCACTATCTATGCAGACACCTTCGATTTCTAAAACAGAAGAGAGTATATGTGTTGATACTAGACCCGTTCCGAACTTACCAATATTATCTTTGTGTATTTCATCGTCAAGTTTATTAGAGTCCGGAGATATGAGATTAAAGGCGTCACGAAAAGAAAATGGATTGCCATCGTGACTAAACGACACCCTGGTGTCAGAGATGATTAACTTTACATTTACCGTCTCATTATAATCGCTGGCATTTTGCAATAGCTCCCAAAACCAACGCTTTTTTGACTCTTCTACTTTGTTCTTAAGTAGAGATAGCTTTTCTATCAATCTCTGCGCAGGTATTGAGCGATATTGCTCGTTCTCAACCTTATCTAATTTTGCCCTAATATCATCCATTGCAATACGGCTTTAAAAGTATGTGTTAATTATGTTTTCGTATGCGTTGATATAGTCTTGATTCTGAAGACCAGCGTTCATATTTATAAGTAGCGCGAACAAAATACAACCAAGCGTGAGAATAAACTTTCTATACTTCGACAATTCTTCAGCTTTCTTCTCGTCATAGTTAATGGCTAATTCCTGCTGAAGTCCATCTGCAAATGCCTCAAACTCAAGCTTTGCTTGCTGAAGCTGCCTCTTGTAGTTCTCAAGGAAAGAATCTACTCCAAGATTCTCTATTTGATTAAGATAGGCCAAGACCTCAGTCGCTGTGTTGTATTTATAAAATTCGGCATAGTTATACACCTTCACTATTGCAATACCATCTACTAGTAATGAAAGACGGTCTTCGTCAAAGGAATAATGTTTACACTTAACCACAACTCTGCCTCCATATAAGAAAGCGTCATCTATATGTTTATCTCCTATTATAAACGCCTTATTGTCTTTAAGCTCACATTGAGGATCTTTGTCTGTATCTATATACACATACACATTTTCATTCTTAAAAATACCTTTCATAATACATCTGAAATTTAGAGTCCAAAGAGATAATACAAAGTTAGCATTTTTTACAATAACAACAAAATTTCACACTATACGACTTGAATAAGTGCTTAACTTATTGAAAATAAAGGGGATAATGCTTGTGTGTTCCAAATAGTGATGTTATGTTTGCACTACAATAAACAACTAAAACAGAATGAGTTATGAAAACCTACAGATTGACAAAGACCGAGCTTAAGAACGGCAAATTCCTCTACGAGGTAAAGGACGAGAACAACAACACAATATCGAAGCGCACATCGACACGCGGACACTACATCGCCTGCACCATTGACGGGCAGTTCTACTTCGGTAGACGAGACCTTATCGGCAAGGGTATGCATGGGCAACTCCTCAATCAGGCGATTGTAGCCAAGAGCTACAGCGTTGAGCAGTGGGAGAAGGAGCGCGAGGCATACCGCAGGGAACTCAACAAGTGCATCGCGATCGAGCGAAGCCTTCAGCGCAGATGCAACCGTGATGCAGAATGGCTTGAGAAGTACATCGCAGAGTGCCAGGAGGCCCTCGACAGACGCTTCCCAATAGCAGAACGCAAAGAGTATATAGCAACCAAACTCCGACTCGGCAAAGACCTCTACGATTGGATGTCAAACATCGCCTACCTGGAGGCATAAAACTGAACATCGAGCCAACCCCATAAGGGGCTGGCTCAAAACATAAAAGTAGAATATGAGTTACAATATCAAAACCGGCGACATTGTTCGATTTGCAGTGGCTATCGAATCTTGCGATGAGAATACTCGATTTGTAGTTGTTAACGACTATGGCTCTGACTGCAATCGGTGCCTAGTCCGCTTAATATGCGACCTGCCAATTCCACCAACCTATGTGTATTTCAAGGAGGATTTAGTAGTAGTGAAATAATTGAGTTTATATGCACCAGACAAAGCAACAGCGCGAAAGTCGCTACAAGGTAGGACAGCGCATCAGAATTATCCACCTTGAGGGTGAAGACAGCCGCTACGATGGCAAAGAGGGAGTGATAGAACACATCGATGGCATCGGTCAGCTGCATGGCACCTGGGGCAGCCTGGCGATAATACCCGAAGCGGATGATTTTGAGATAATCAAGTAATCTCTACTCCAGAATGTGTACCGGAGTATTTCCGTAGTGCTTGAATGTATAGTGGAGGGTGCTTAGTGAACTAGTGTTATCAAACTGTGTAAAATAGACCTCTTCAGCGAGTTTGGCTACGGACCAATTTCTGATATGTGCAGAGTTCCAACTGTGTCGAGAGTAATCTCTAAATGACACAAATAGGACTCTGCCTTCGTCGAAATGGGGTTGTAAGTGTTCTGGGATTCGTTTGTATAGAGCTCTGCCCAAAGCGATAATAACGGGGTGCTGGCGCTCGAGGAAATAGTTCAAAATCTCTTTTTCGAGTGGGGAGTGGAAGCCGCTTATAACGACTTTATCGGTTTGACAAATGGATTCTGCCCATTGGCGAGCGAGTTGGGCGTCATGTGGCGTCGCCTTGCGGGAGGCGAAGAATGCCACAAGTGGTCTATCCAAAAGCTCTGTATTTCCGGATAAGTCCATAAAAAAGCGCAGGCGCTGCATTTACTTATCCCGAACTCAAGGCCTTGGCTGCCCACAAATCTGAACAAGCAACACAGACAGCCCACGCCGGATGATATATGCAAACACACATTGAGCCAAACGGGCACAATGTGGAGATATAACATCTCAGGTGGACATCTGTTGCGTTCTTCAGATTTGTTAAAACCGCCAAGTTTTTGAGTTCGGAAGAATCGTCAAAAAATATCCAATCAAATATGTACGGCTCAACGGCAAAAGCCATAAGCCATTACAAAGATATAGAAAATTTTTGAGAAAGCGGGAATTTGTGAAAAACTCTTATGTGGTAATTTGTTATCTTTGTGACACACCGCCAGATTTAGGGTGCAATCGCAGTGGGCTATAACTGTGTGAATTGCGAGTGAAGAGAAAAAGCTTCGGCTTTTTCTCTTTTTTATTGACGATTGTCAGAAGCTGTCAAAAACTTGGGGTTACTTTGTCGCAAAGTAACCCTTAATTGTATTTGTTATGTCACTTGGGGATTGGCTGCTTGGAGTAGTTGTTAGCGGCGGCAGAGTTTGCGGAAGTCGCACCACTCGCACACTTTCTCGTCGTCGGTTGGCACAAATGGTTTCTCGGGGGAGAACATCTCGCAGAGCACCTCGGAGAGTGTCTGCTCGAACTCCTCGGCGTAGTCATTGTAGGAATTAACGGGTAGGCCGCTACTTGTGTCGTTCAGTAGTGGCGAGTACTCCTTCTGATTGAGGAATCTGACATAGTAGAGCGAGGGGGTGGCACCTCGGCCATTGAGTCGGCCCTCTTGTTGCATCCTCTGCGCCATCATTGAGTATATAAGCGTCTGCACCACAGCACCATTGCGCCCCTCGGGAAGTCGAGAGAGGAGTTTAGCAAGGCCCGCAAAATCCTTATGCAACGAGCCTGTTTTGTAGTCAATAATGCGAAGGCTTCCGTCGGGCATCTTGTCGATGCGGTCCGATAGGCCGAAGAACATCACACTCCTACCCTCCTCGAAGAAAAACTCACTCGTCATAGGCTGTTCCAAACGATAGACCTCATAGACTCCTCTATCTTGCGAGAGGTCGAAGGGAAGAACGCAATCCCTAATATATTTTTCGGCCGTATCGGCCACGAGCCTTAGGTTACCTCCATACTCGACCTCGGGCACCTCTTCGCCCGCAAAGTACTCCTTGGTGATAGCCTCCACTACTCTCTCGTGTATCTTTTCAGGGGTGATTGTGAGCAAGAATTCGGCCGGCTTTAGGTGGCACTCCACCATAGGTGTGTAGAGTAGCTCCATAGCCTTATGGAAAATAGAGCCAAAGGCTGCTTCATCCACACCCTCCTCAATCTCCTCCTCGGTGCGCAGACCCGCAATAGTGCCAAAGTAGAACTTCAGCGGGCACTCCATATAATTATTGAAGGCCGAAGGCGACAGGTGGCGACGTTTGCCCTCCTCGTCCTCCTTCAGAAAGGCCTCCAGGCGGCGCATAACATCACCCCTCTTCTCCACCACAAAGTCCCTCATCTGGGCAAGGTTCACATTCAGGCTCTTATCTATGCGGTTAAGAATGTGTGGGCTCTCGAAGTCGAGCTGGTAGATATACCTGCTCTGCTCGCCCGTTGACCTGTCGTTAGCCACCGAGCAATAGACCATATCTACCCTGTGGGCACGCTGAATAAGGCGGTAGAAGTAGTATGCATAGACACCCTCGTTGTGCTGTGGCGTAGGCATACCATAGGCATAGCGCAAGTTGTGGGGAATGAAGGAGATATCGTTGAGTCGGCCCGACGGGAAATTGTCGTCGTTCATCGACAGTAGCACCACATTCTCGAAGTCCAAGTTGCGGGTCTCGAGGATACCCATCACCTGCACACCGCTCAATGGTTCGCCACTATAGGGAATCCTTACACCCTGCAACACGCGGCGCAGGAGCGAAACATAGGTGGCGAGTTTCATCTCCACATTACACTCCCTCAACGAGTTATCCACCTTGGTTACTGCCTCGCAGATAAGACCAAAACACTCGCGGCGCAGAGCCCTACGAGCCTTATCCTCCGCCGCAACATTAACCTTCACAATCTCGCCAAGCACAGCCTGAACGTAGGCTCCCAACTCCTCCCTTTGGGGGCAGTGGGAGAATATCTTATCAATTATGGGATGGTGGCCAACCAACTGTTCTTCGCCCACATACATTCTGCCACGCTTTATCAAATCAGCCTTTAGCTGTTTGCACAACTCGCCATCCAACGCAACAACATAGGGGTGTCCCAGCAGTCCCTCGGCGTCCTTGTGGTAGAAGGAGAGTTTGCCCGCACGCGAGAGCCTCGCGCGCTGCTGGAGTTGCAGCAATCGTTCGGTGAAACTATATGCCAAGGTGGACTTGAGCGGGTAACCCATAGTCACATTCACCGAGTCAATCGAATCGGGAAGCGAATAGAGAAGTGGCGAGAGGAGTCCCTCGTCGGTGAGCACAATGGCCGTATTGCGGTCAATCTTCTTGTCATTCTTGAGAATATCCTCAACAAACTCACCGACGTACTTACATTGCAGGGAGTCGGAGGCCGTAGAGATGACATTTATCTGCTTGGGCAAAGCGAACGAGCTTTGCGGGTTGAACGTTGCAGGCGCAGGATAGTCCTTGACATTTTGGCGCAGAAAGAGGCCGGCCTCCTGCTTCTCGTCATTGAGGTAGTAATCGTCCCAATCCCAATAGAAATCAGCCTCGTGGGCACTCCTAAGGTAACTAAAAAGCCTCTTCTCGGCAGCCGAAAGAGCATTAAATCCCACAACTACATATCTTCCTTCGGGTAACTCGGCCTTATGGTCGTGCAACAGTTCGGCAGCTCGGCGGTAAATCATACCCGTATAGCCCACCCCCATATCCTCCAATCGCTTGCGGAAGTCGTGATAGACAGGGAGCAAACGACGCCATACCGATAGGAACTCCTCCTTGTGGAAAGAGGTGCGACGGGAGGCGTCAAACTCGCGCCAAAAGCGTTTAACAATGTCTATTTGTTCCTCATTGAGATAATCTCCCAGAGCAGCATCAATCTCTTTGAGGTCGGCGATATTACCAAAGAGCATATCAGCATTTATGAGGTACTTATCCACCGCGTCATAGTCGTTTAGAAGCACCTCACCCCAATGGTAAAACGAATCGAAAGTTTCCCTTTTCTCCTCATCCTGAGGGCCATAGGAGGAGTATATCCGGAAGAGTTCCGTAATAGCCACAATGGGATCCACACGACCGAGCCCCGAGAGAGAGGTCATAAGCGAATCTATCGACACAAACTCGGGCGAGAAAACGGGGCGCGAGGCGACATTCGAGAGCGCATCAACAAAAAACACCCTCGTTCGCACATTGGGTAGGATAACCTTCAGCTCCCCTACACCTTCGCCATATCGAGCCCACAAATCGGCTGCTACTCGTTCCAGAAATTTTTCCATACCCAAAGATACAATTTCTTTGTTGGTCTGCAAAATAATTTCTACCTTTATCCAATAATTTTGCGACTCGCACAATGGGAAAGATTGACATCTTGAGCGCCTCGGCAGGTTCGGGCAAGACATATCGTTTGGCACTAAACTACATTAAGACACTGCTTAGTGAGCCCTACAACTATCGCCACATACTCGCCGTAACCTTCACAAACAAGGCCACCGACGAGCTCAAGGAGCGTATCCTCACACAGCTCAACGCCTTGGCAAGTGGCACAAAGAGCGACTTCGACGATGAGCTACGCAAGCAGAGCTACGACCCCGAAGTAGTAAAGGCCAACGCCACCAAGGCCCGCAACCTCATACTCCACGACTACAACAACTTTGCGGTGATGACCATCGACAAGTTCTTCCAAAGGGTAATGAGGGCCTTTATCAAAGAGATAGGCGTGGAGCTCAACTTCAATCTTGAGCTCAAGACCGACTCACTGCTCGAGCAGGCTGCCGACCAGATGTTGGAGCAGGTGACACAAGACAAACTGCTCTACGACTGGGTGATGGCCTACATTGGCGACAAGATAGATGACAACAAGGCGTGGAACATCAAGGGTGAAATAATCAACCTCGGAAAACAACTCTTCAAAGAGGAGTACCGCCACGACAGCATAGACTCCTCCTCGAAACCCGAACTTACAAAGATACTCCAAACCGCCTCTGCAAAGGCTGCAGTGCTCACCAAAGCCTATCAAGCCGAGGCGCAGAAGTTCGTAGCCCTTATGGAGCCCTACGACATTAAGTTTGACAGTTTCAAGGGCGGAGCACGCAATGGATTGGGCTCCTATATCCAGAAGGTCGCATCGGGAATAATAGCACCTCCGAGCAAAGCGGCCATCAAGGCTGTGGAGCAAGACGAGTGGCACAAGGCCGGTAGTTCACTCGTTTTCGACGCCATAGACTCCCTAAAGGCGGAATTTTCGACCATCATTGCCAACCTCATAGAACTCTATCCCAAGACGGCCTCTGCGGAGAATACGCGCAAAATTATCGCTACCAACTACCGAGAATTCGCTCTGCTGGCCGACCTGCGCACCTGCATAAACGACATCTGCAAAAAGGAGGACATACTACCCATCTCCGATGTGGGCGAGATTATCTCCCGCCTGGTAGCCGACAACGATGCTCCGTTCATCTACGAGAAGGCCGGCAACCGTTTCGACTACTATATGATTGACGAGTTTCAAGACACTTCCACTATGCAGTGGCGCAACTTTGTACCCCTGCTGCACAATGCCCTCTCACAGAGCGTCGGCAGCCCCGTGCTACTTGTGGGCGACGTGAAGCAGTCCATCTACCGCTGGAGAGGTGGCGATTGGAGCCTGTTGGCCAAGGGCGTGAGCGAGGAGTTTGGCGAGGTAAACACCGAGCCACTCGACGTGAACCGACGCAGCACACGCAACGTTGTGGAGTTCAACAACTGCCTAACCCAATGTGCCGTTGAGCAGATAAGCAACCAACTCCAAAGCCAGCTTTCCGAAGCGCAGAAGGAGGGATATATAACAGCAAAACTCGCAGGACAACTGACTGACACAGTAAGCGAAGCATACTCGCAGTTCGAGCAGAAGTCGAAGGATGGCGCCGAGGAGGGATACGTCACCGTTATGACCTACGACAAGGAGGATACACCCCACCCCGCCATCGCTCGCATCGAAGAGTTGCAGGAGAGGGGTTATAGGGCAAGCGACATAGCCGTACTTGTGCGCACCAACAGGGAGGCAAGGCAGATTGCCGCACAGATTTTGGAGTACAAAAACAACCCCAATCGCAACCCCAAATATGTCTTCGATGTGGTCACGCAGGAGGCCTTGGCCATTGGTTCATCAAGGGGTGTGCAGCTCATCATTGCCTGTATGACCCTCTGCACCTCGCCCGACGACACCCTTTCTCGAGCTATCTACAACGAATACTTCGGACGCCCCATTTCGGAGGAGTTCACAGCCGAGGAGGAGAGTTTCATCTCTTCACTCTCGCTACTACAACCCGAAGAGATTTTCAACGAGATATTGCTCCACTTCCCGATGCTCTCCAAGGTGGGTGAAGTTCCATATCTTCAGGCCCTGCACAACCAAATCATCAACTACTGCGCCCGAAACGTCGCTGACACCGCCCTATTCCTCAAGTGGTGGGGCGAGGTAGGCTCCGAGGAGTCCGTATCACTCCCACAGGACGCCGACGCCATAACGATTATCACCATTCATAAGTCCAAGGGCTTGGGATTCAACGCCGTAATCATTCCCTATTGCAGTTGGAGCCTCAAGCCTATGACGGGCAGCACCATTTGGGCCAAGCCGAACAAACCCCTTTCGGATACAATCGTCAAGTTCCCCGCAGGGTTCTCCTCCGATATGGGGACGAGCGAATTCTCCCATAGTTACTACACAGAGCTCACAATGTCGGCCATAGACGCCCTCAACGCACTCTATGTGGCAATCACTCGTGCCAAGCAGGAGTTGCACATTATGGTGCCCACAAACGCCTCTTCGAGCAGCGTAGGTGGCATTGTAAAAGCTATGGCCAGCGTGAATGAAGAAAGGACCACATACACCTTAGGCGAGGCTGTGACCTACAAGTCAAAGGAGCGCACACTGCCCTCACTCAGCACCTTCGACACCCACTCTCCTTCGCAAAAGGTGGCAGTGCGTTACTCCCACCAACGCTACGACGCCGAGAGCAAAGGCGAGCATCTTGGCCCTCGCGACTACGGAATACTTATGCACAAAGCAATGGAGCAGGCAGGTTCTATGGAGGAGGTCAAAAAACAGATTGAGAAACTCTTAAGCGAGAGACTCATAACCCCCGACGAGGCTATCACTCTCAAGGAACAAATCGCTACAGCCCTTGAGCGTTATAGCATCAGCGAGTGGTTCGACGGCTCCTGGGAGAGCGTTCGAAGCGAGCGAGAAATCATCGACCGTGCCGGCAAGGTGTGGCGTCCCGATAGGATTATGATCAAGGGCAACGAGGTTGTGGTTGTGGACTACAAGTTCGGCCTGCGCCGCGAGGAGTCACACCGCGAGCAGGTGGAGGCCTACGCGAAATTACTCAAGAAGATGGGTTATAGCTCCGTGAGTGGCTATCTGTGGTATATAACCCTCGGCGATGTCGAGCAGGTCGCTTAGCCTATGAGGAGAAAGACATTCATCATACTTGGTTGCCTTTGTGTGGCACTTGCTGTTGTGGGCATTGTAGTCCCCGGACTCCCCACCACCCCACTGCTGCTGGCCGCATCGTGGTTCTTCTATCGATCCTCGAAGAGGCTCCAAGAGTGGCTACTCTCATCGCGACTTGGTGGCTACATCAGGGACTACCAAAGGCGTGGCGGTATGCAACGAGCAACAAAAGTGATGGTTGTGGCTCTTATGACAACGATGGTCATCTGCTCAATCATCTTTTTCATCCCCAATGAGGTGGTCGATTGGGTTGTAGGCATTGCGGGGCTTGTGGGCTGCTATGTTGTCATCTTCCGAGTACCAAATGCAAAATAGAGAAAGAGGCGCCGTTAAGGTGCCTCTTTCTCTATCCTTATTTGTCAAATGCATTAATCTCTTATCTTACGATAGATGGTAGCTGTGCGGGCAACATTATAGATTTTCATATAGTGGCGCACCACCCCATCATCATCCTTGCGCGAGAAAGAGTGGAACTCGCCCTCGAGCTCATTGCGTTCGAAACCTCCGAATCGCTCCTCGTCAGTAGAGAGCACAATGCCATAAACGCCGGCCTCGGGAACGGGAATGATGTAGTCGGCAACACTACGCGTGGGGCTCCAATTGAAGACATAGACCAGCGGGCCGTGGTTGTACACCATCACCTGATCGCCATCGAACATTGCAAGCTGGTTGGCATAACCCATACCGAGCTGATTGTAGCGCCTTAGGAGTGTGAGCATAGCCTTGTCGAACTCGCCCAAGCCACGATAGCGCAACTCCTTATTATCGGCCAGCGACCATTGGCGGCGTGCGTGGTCGTAGCTCCAATTATTACCCACTCTTGGGAAGTCAATCCACTCGGGATGGCCAAACTCGTTACCCATAAAATTGAGGTAGCCCTGACCTCCGAGCGAGGCAGTCACAAGCCTAATCATCTTATGCAGCGCCATACCCCTATCCACTACGGGATTGTGGCTCGAAGTGTGCATAGCGTCGTACATCGCCGTCTGCAGGAGGCGGAAAGCTATCGTCTGGTCGCCCTGCATAGCCTGATCGTGCGACTCGCAGTAGGCAATAGTCTGTGTGTTATTACCCCTATTATTGAGCACATTCCAGATATCCCACACATTCCAATTCTCGTCGGGCACCTCCTTGAGCATCTTAATCCAAAAGTCGGGCACCCCCATAGCCAATCGGTAGTCGAAGCCAATGCCGCCATCCTCCACAGGGTCGGCAATGCCGGGCATACCGCTCACATCCTCGGCAATAGTGACCGCATCGGGCCTTAACTCGTGTACAAGATGGTTTGCAAGGGTGAGATAAGTGATTGCGTCACGATTCACGCCCGCATCGAAATACTTCTCCCTGCAATCAAACTCCGTATAGCCGTGGTGGTAGTAGAGCATAGATGTCACTCCATCGAAGCGGTAGCCATCGATATGGAACTCCTCCATCCAATACTTCACATTCGAGAGCAGAAAGTGCGTCACTTCCCTCTTGCCGAAGTCAAAAATCTTTGAGTCCCAATACTTTTGATAGCCCGCATCGCCCGCCAAAGAGTAGAGATTGGGCGAGCCGTCGAGCTCATTGATACCCTCCGCAAAGTTCTTCACATAGTGGGCGTGGACGATGTCCATAATGACCGCAATGTTCATATCGTGCGCCCTCTTGACAAGAGCCTTGAGCTCCTCAGGCGTACCAAATCTCGACGAGGGAGCAAAAAAGTTGGCAACGTGATAGCCATAGCTACCATAATATGGATGCTCGGCAATGCCCATAATCTGAATGGCATTGTATCCGGCCTCCTTCACCCTCGGGAGCACCTTCTCGGCAAACTCCGTGTAGGAGCCCACCTTGGCCTCCTCCTGCGCCATACCTATGTGGCACTCGTAAATAAACAGTCCCTCTTGTTTTTCAACCCTAAAACCATCGTGTCCCCAATCGAAGGGCTCCGAAGGATTCCAGAATTGTGCCGTAAAATTCTTTGTCTGGTCGTCCTGCACAGCACGTGTAACCCAAGCAGGGATACGCTCGTGGGTACCATTGGCACCTGTCACCAAAATCTTATAGAGCATACCGTGCTCCAAGTGGTACTCGCGATCGGAGAGAAAAATGCTCCACACACCCGTCTGCTGATTCTTGAACAGAGGTAGTGATGTGCGGTCCCAACCGTTGAAATCGCCAAAGAGAAAGACACTCTCGGCGGCGGGAAGCCATTCACGGAACCACCAGCCCTTATTACGCTCATCTCGCTGAAAACCAAAGTATCGGTAGCCGTTGGCAAAGTCAACAATCGACCCCGAAGAGGCCTTAATGTCAGCAAGTTTTTCGGTATATAATTTGTAACGATAGTTAAGCTCCTCTTCGACAGGCTCAAGCCAACTATCTTTCTCTATGATTGACAGACGTTTAACCATAACTAAAGCTATTTTTGCGAGAATAAAAATACTCTTTTTTTCGCAGAGGTGCAAATTTATCCACAAAAATAATTATTTTTGTAACTTTAATGGAGGTTTGTGCCACCCGAAAACAACAAACAACACACATAAAAAACACAAACATTATTAACTTTTAATTACTAATTTTATGCAATTCTTCGCAAATCTATGGGCTACCAATAGCGCTATGGTAATTCTTATGGCGATTTTGGTCGTAGTAATACCTTTCTTGGTATTCTACATCGTGAAGGCAAAGAAAGAGCACCCCAAAGGACTTATCGCTGCTGCGCTGAGTAATATGGGTGAGCGTTTCGGCTACTACATTATGAACGCCGTTCTGCTTCTGTTCATCTGCTCCAAGTTCGGTATCAGCGACGACGCTGCCGGCTGGATTTACGCAGTCTTCTACTTCCTTATCTACGTTCTCAGCCTTCCCGGCGGTATCATCGCCGACCGTACCCAGAAGTACAAAGGCACCATTATGACCGGTCTGCTGGTTATGGCAATCGGTTACGGTATCCTTTCGGTACCTGTATTCGCCGAGACCACCGGCTTCTCGTGGGTATTGGTTCTCACCTGCGTCGCTCTGTTCATCATCGCTTTCGGTAACGGTCTTTTCAAGGGTAACTTGCAGGCTATCGTAGGTCAGATGTACGACAACTTCGAGGCTGAGGCTGCAAAGAAAGGCCCCGAGGAGTTGGCTAAAGCCAAAGAGAAACGTGACTCGGGTTTCCAGATCTTCTACGTATTCATCAACATTGGTGGCGTTATTGCTCCCTTCGTTGCTCCCTTGCTGAGGAGCTTCTGGCTGAATATGCACAACCTCTCCTACAATGCAGGTCTTCCCCGCTTGTGCCACGACTTCATCAACAGCGCAAATGGTGGTGCAGCTATGGACGCTACCGCTATGGACAACCTCACCACTCTCGCAGCTGAGGTAGGCCACACCGGCGCAATCGACACAGCTTTCTGCAACAGTTACCTTGAGATTTTCAACACCGGCGTTCACTTCTCGTTCATCGCTTCGGTTGTAGCAATGCTTCTCTCGCTCATCATCTTCATCTGCGTTAAGAAGAAACTGCCCAACCCCGTGAAGAAAGAGAAAAAAGCAGAGGTACAATACACCGCAGAGGAGAAAGCAGCCAATGCAAAAGAGATCAAACAGCGTCTGTATGCTCTCTTTGCAGTTCTTGGCGTAGCTGTATTCTTCTGGTTCTCGTTCCACCAGAACGGCCAGTCGCTCTCGGTATTCGCTCGTGACTTCGTGTCGACCGCATCTATTCCACCAGAAATCTGGCAGTGTATCAATCCCTTCTTTGTGATTGTTCTCACTCCTATCATTATGTTCATCTTCGCTTCGTTTGCGAAGAAGGGTAAAGAGGTTTCCACCCCCAGGAAGATTGCCCTCGGTATGTTCATTGCAGCTTGCGCCTACGTCTTCTTGATGGTTATCGCAATGGTGAACAACTATCCTTCGGGTGCAGAGTTCAGCGGCCTTGCAGCAGGCATTCGAGAGGCTATGAAGTGCAATCCTATGGTTCTGATTGCAACCTACTTCTTCCTCACTGTTGCTGAGTTGTTCATTTCGCCTCTGGGTCTTTCGTTCGTTACCAAGATTGCTCCTCGTCACTTGCAGGGCGTATGCCAGGGCTTGTGGCTCACCGCAACCGCTATTGGTAACCTCTTCATCGCCATCGGCGTTACTATGCTTAACACTTTCCCCGAGCAGTGGATGTGCTGGGCAGTATTCGCAGGCTTCTGCCTTATTTCGATGGGCGTAATGCTCGGTATGGTTAAATGGCTTGAAAAAGTTACCAAATAAGTAACTCCCATTCCATAATTTGACGGTCCAACCCTTTGCGGTTGGGCCGTTTTTTTGTACATTTGCGAAAACTACGCACTAATATATTATGGTAAGGCTCACTTTCCTCGGTACGGGCACATCGCAAGGTGTTCCAATGATTGGGTGCGACTGCATAATATGTCGCTCCGCCGACCCACACGACAAGCGCCTGCGTTCCTCGGTGATGATTGAGGCGGGGGACACAAGACTCATTGTCGATTCAGGGCCCGACTTTCGCTACCAAATGTTGCGCGCCGGGGTCAAGGATATTGACGCTATACTGCTCACCCACGAACATACGGACCACATCATGGGCCTCGACGATGTGAGGGCTTTCAACTACTTTTGCCAGAAGAGTGTGGAGGTGTGGGCCACCGAGAGGGTTGGAGCCGTCGTTCGCAAGAACTTCGACTACGCTTTTGCCGAGAATCCCTACCCGGGAGCACCACGCATAACGCTCCACCACATCACCGACAAGCCATTCAAGGTGGGCAATCTGGAGGTCGTTCCCATCTTTGGCCGCCACTTCACGCTCCCTGTGACAGGTTTTCGTGTAGGCCCCATAGCCTATCTCACCGACTTCAACCACATCGAGGAGGAGGAGCTCCATAAACTACAAGGCGTGGAGGTGCTTGTAATTAACGCCCTGCGTCACACACGCCACATCTCCCACTTCACTCTCCCCGAGGCTATGGAGATAGCCCGCAAGGTGGGAGCACCAAAGACATATTTTACTCACCTATCACACCAAATTGGCCTTCACGCCGAAGAGGAAGCCAAGCTACCCGAGGGTATGCACTTGGCCTACGATTGTCTAACCATAGAAATTCCACAAACACTATGACCGATATACTACTACTCACACCACCTTTCGTACAGCCCAATTGTCCCTACCCCGCAACCGCCTATCTCACGGGCTATTTGCGCCGCAAGGGATTCTGTGTAGAGCAGGCCGACCTCTCCATCGAAACGCTCACAAAGGTCTTCTCGCGCGAGTTTGTAAGCGACCTCTTCGAAAACTACAACGGCGAGGGCGACGAGAATTGCAATCGTATGTGGGCACTTCGTAAGGACTACGAGGCAACCATCGACACCGTCATCCGCTTTCTTCAGGGCGGCGATATGGCTATTGCAAACCTCATCGCTTCACCCGAATTTCTGCCACAGGCAAGCCGCTTCGAGCAGATGGCCGATGTGGAGAGCTATTTCGGCACACTCGGACAGAAGGATTGCGCCGAGTATCTCGCCACACTCTACTTGCAGGATTTGAGCGACTTCATAAGGGCTACGGTGAGCGAGGAGTTTGAGGTTGTGAAGTATGGCGAGAGTCTGGCTCTCTCGATTGCCGAGTTCTCGACCATTGAGCAGGAGTTGCAGAAACCACGCAACGCCATCGAGAATCTGATGTGCGACCTGTTGCGTGGCCACATTGAGCGCACCGAGCCCAAGGCTGTGGGTATTTCAGTTCCCTTCCCCGGCAACCTTCTGGGCGCACTGCGCATAGGCCAATACATCAAGGCCAACTACCCCAACATAAAAGTAATCATCGGTGGTGGCTACCCCACGACAGAGCTACGCACAATGACCGACAGAGAGATATTCCGCTATGTTGATTATGTGGTGCTGGACGATGGCGAGCTACCCTTGGAGCGCATACTCTCGGGTGGCGAGCTACTGCACACCTACACCGCCGAGGGCTACCACGACGGCTCGGAGCGCATAAGCCACCGCGAGAGAGGGTGTCCCGACTTTAGCGGACTACCCCACTCGCTCTACTTCTCCCTCACGGAGGTCACAAATCCTATGCACCGCCTATGGAGCGACGGCCGCTGGAACAAGATGATGTTGGCGCACGGCTGCTATTGGGCCAAGTGTGCCTTCTGTGACACCACACTCGACTACATAGGTTGCTACGATACCATCACGGCAGCCGAGATTGCCGACTATATGGAGAGAGTGGCCACCCAGACGGGCTCGAGCGGCTTCCACTTCGTGGACGAGGCTGCACCTCCAAAACTCCTCAAGGAGCTCTCTTTGGAGCTACTCAAGAGGGGCGATAGGTTCACTTGGTGGACCAACATCCGCTTCGAAAAGAGCTACACGGGCGACCTGTGCGCACTCTTGGCAAGGGCTGGTTGTATTGCTGTGAGCGGAGGTCTGGAGGTTGCAAGCGACCGACTGCTGGAGATGATTGGCAAGGGTATCACCATCGAGCAGGCAACCCTCGCTATGCGCAACTTCTACTATGCGGGAATTATGGTGCACACCTATCTTATGTATGGCCTCCCGACGCAGACACTCCAAGAGAGCATTGATGCGGCCGAGGTCGTAAGACAGATGTTCCGTGCCGAACTGATTGGTTCGGCATTCTGGCACCGCTACGCAATGACCGTACACTCACGCTCGGGACAACAACCCGAGGCCTTCGGCGTAAGGCGCAAAGACCGCCTACCCAACCCATTTGCTAATAACGAAGTGCCCTTTGCCGAGAATAGGGGCTACTCGCTCGATATGGTTGGTGAGGGTCTAAACCTCTCGCTTGCAAATTGGCTGGTGGGCAGCGGCCTCGACAAACCCGTACACAAGTGGTTCGCCTCGAAGGTGCCCACAACCTCTGTCATACCGTCGCTTATCACCGACCACCTCATAAAACCCGACCTCTGCCGTCTCTATAACGATAAGGCGCGCATCGTGTGGGTGGGTGGCTCGCCCGAGCTGACCGACGAGGGAGTGCTCATCCACACCCCCTCCTCCACCAAGGAGATTAAACTCCCCGAGGATGAGGCCGAGTTCCTCTATGCCGTTGTGGAGCAGGTGAGCAACCTCGAGGAGGAGTACCACTTCGAGGAGATTCGCACCCTCTGGGAGGAACACTTCGAGCGCCCCTTCATAGAGTTCTACTCATCCAAGAAGTGGGACATCGCCCGCAAGATGGGTTTGTTGCAGATTTAGCGCAGTTTTGGTGCTAAAACAGAAAAAAGATTGTATCTTTGCGTGCCCAATTATCGGGGAGTATTGTGGTAAACTCCTTGTGATAATGGGTTTCGGGGTGTAGCGCAGTCCGGTTAGCGCGCCAGCTTCGGGAGTTGGAGGCCGAGAGTTCGAATCTCTTCACCCCGACCGAGCAATAAAAGAGAGGCTACTCGCAGTAAGCGAGTAGCCTTTTTTATTTATAATAGGTAATGAGTTCGCTCGGAGTGACTATTATGAATTAAAAAGAAAAGCTGCGACAAAAATTTCTCAAAAAATATTTGGAGATTAACAAAAAGTTAGTAACTTTGTAACGAATTCAAAATTACATCAGTTACAAACTACTAATAATAAGGTACTCTATGAACGCAGCGAAGACATACCTGACGCAGTTTGGAATACGCCCCTCGGTGCAGCGAGTGGCTGTTATGAACTACCTACTCACTCACCGCACGCACCCAACAGCCGACGAAATCTACTCGGCACTTGCGCCCGATATGCCCACACTCTCGCGCACAACTGTCTATAACACACTGCATCTGCTCTACGAGAAAGGCGCAATTTTGGCGCTCTGCATCGACGGCATCAATGCACACTTCGACGGATACACACATCCCCACGCCCACTTCCTGTGCGCTTGCTGCGGCAAGGTGTACGACGTAGATCTCGATGACCCCTCATTTGTTGGTCGCAACGCCCCACAGAGCGCACAGAAGATTACCGACGCACAGATCTACTACAAGGGCATATGTTGCAACTGCGGCAAACAGAACTAAAACCCCACTCAAGATATAAAAGACTCAAAAACAATAACAACAAATCAAACACACAAACAAAAGCTATGAAAAAATTCCGCTGTACCGTATGTGGTTATATCCACGAGGGCGAGACTGCACCCGAGCAGTGCCCACTTTGCAAAGTTGGTCCCGAGAAATTCGAGGAAATCATTGAGAGTGACGAGGCTCTGACCTTCGCCGACGAGCACCGCCTGGGCGTTGCACAGGGTTGCCCCGATGAGATTTGGAAAGGTTTGCAGGACCACTTTATGGGTGAGTGCACCGAGGTGGGTATGTACCTTGCGATGTCGCGTCAGGCCGACCGCGAGGGTTATCCCGAGATTGCTGAGGCTTTCAAGCGCTACGCTTGGGAGGAGGCAGAGCACGCAGCCAAGTTTGCCGAGCTCATCGGTGAGGTTGTATGGGATACCAAGACCAACGTTTACAAACGTATGATGGCAGAGCACGGTGCTTGCGACGGCAAGAAACACATCGCCACCCTCGCCAAACAGCACAACCTCGACGCTATCCACGACACCGTACACGAGATGGCTAAAGACGAGGCTCGCCACGGCAAAGGTTTCGAGGGCCTCTACAACCGCTATTTCAAATAGTCGGAATCAATAAGCGAGCGCTGACCTCGCCACAGAATGAGAGTAAGACAGTCAGCACTAACCCTACCTTCATAGGTCCAACTTTGGATTTGGTTAAATTAGGTTTAGGTTTAACAACGACTCGGCAGGAACTCCACTAACGGAATCCTGCCGAGCATTTTTTGTTATAGACCAATTCGTTAGCTAATCTTCGAAAGCCCCCAACTATAGACCATATCTATGTATGGTGTGGGTATTCCGTACTCCTTGGCGAGTTGCCAAATGTACTTAAGACCGCAAGGGAAATCCTCGGTAAAATATCTGCTCTTAAAGTCGGCCACCCATCCTTCTAGGGTCTGCACCATAGGCGAAGTAATACCCTTGAAGCTCTCAATGGAGGAGAGTTTATGGGCAAGCGATGGGGCGTCGTGACTCTCATAATAGTCAAGAATGGTAGGCAGATAACCCTCCGTCACGGGCAGCACCGCAAGCACGCGGAAGAACTCCTCATCCATCTTAATGAGCATATCGGCAGCCTCCTCGGTCCACTCCTCATAGAAGTTAATCATACGAGGATACACCCTACCCTCATTCTCTCCGCCAAACATCGTATAGAGCCTCGAGGTGTGAAGAATGGGATTGCTATTTGTAAGGCTTGCTTCAAGATAGTTTTTAAGAATATGCACAGGGCGCTCAAACCAATCGGCCACAAGGTCGGCAAAGGCTCCCTTTGCGGCATTATCAACATTCTCAACAGCAATATGATAGCAGGGTTTAAAGCCCAAAAGTTTTGCCGACGAGCCATACTCGCTCACGCGACTGATGAAAGGCACCCTCTGGAAACCCCAAATGGGCTGTTGAGGGTCCAAAATCTTCAGTGCCTCAAAGAAGAAACCCGTAGAGGAGAACACTGTGCCCACAAAAGTATCTTTGCGAAGGTGGGGCTTTATGCGCTCCAGTTCCGAGGCTATCATAAAGCCCGGATAGCAGAAGAGTACCACATCAGCAGGGGCCACCACCTCCTCGGGATTGTTGCTCACGGCCGAAATTTTGCCCTCAATGGTGGTTGCATCGGGCAACAAGACCTCAATCCTATCGGACCACTTCTCGGGCCGTCCCGTCAGCAGCAAAACCTCCGCCTTACCCCTTCCAGACAACCAACCCGCAATAACGTGACCAAGAGAACCTCCGCCACAGACACATATCTTCTTCATACACTAAAGTTCTTTTAGGGCCCCCACAAGCCTATGATTATCCTTACGGTCGCGGACAGCGAGCCTTATATAATTACCACCAGCGAAGGCAGACTTTCCCGAGCAATCCTTAATGAGAATATTATAATCCGCCAAGAGTTTTACGGCCAACTCCTTGGAGCTAAACTTATCAGCCGCAACCTCACACAAGAAGTAGTTGGCCTGAGAGGGTATCACTCGCAAATAGGGAACACTCTGCAACTCCGCATAGAACTTCCTACGCTCATCCCTAAAGAGGTCGCAAGCCTTCGTGTAGTCCTTGTGGTATTTCTCGTAAATCTGCAAATAGAACTCGCCAAAGGAGTTGATGTTCCAAATGGCTACCTCCCTCTTGAGGTCGGCAATCAGCTCCGTATTGCCGCTTGCCAGAACACCCAAGCGGAAGCCCGGAACTCCATACGACTTCGAGATACTCTTCACCACAAAGAGGTGGTGATGGGCCGAAAGAATCTCGTTCGTCAATAGCGAATACTCGCCATCAACATCCACAAAGTCCACAAACGACTCATCGACAACAAACCTCACTCCCCTCTGCTCGGTCCACTCAACAAGGCGCATCAGGTCGGCATAGGGGATATAGTTGCCCGATGGGTTATCGGGATTAATGAGCAGAAGAGTGTCGATGCTCTTATCCGCAAAATATGCCATTATATCATCGGCACTATACTTAAAGTCGGCATTGGTGGGAACATAGGCTACGACATTCTCCTTGGCACTTCGATTGGGATACTCCTCGAAGGTGGGATAGATAACACCCATCTTGCCAGCATACCTTTCCACGAAGGCCTTAATGAGTTCCGCTGCACCATTGCCCACAACAACATAATCCTGCTTGATGAAGAAATACTTACCAGCCAAAAGGCTATTGACCCTCATACCCGAAGGATACTCGCGCATAAGTGTCTCAAAGCTCGCCTTTATCTCATCTATCATCTGCTGGGGTGGAAAGTATGGATTCACCAAGTAGCAGAAGTCCACAAGGTGGGGATACCTCCAATAGCCACCAAAACGGGAGGATATGGCCTTATAGCGCTTCTCGTCGCTCTCCTCGAACATACCCGAAGCAATATCAAGGTCCTGAATATCATCTATCTCGTACCAGCGCTCGCCACTCAAGGGTAAGGCCCTCAATGGAGAGTCCTCCAGCAAGGTAATCACCCTCAACACCTGCTCGTAGTACTCATTATTGCCAAGAGCCTGACAGTAGGCGCTCAAAAAGGGCACATAGTGGGTGGCCGAAAACTCCTTACTGAACTTATAGATATTTACCGTCTTGTAGTATTGATCAATATCCGAATACTTAAAATACTTCTTGGAAATGAAGTTATTGATTCTATTCTCTCCGTCCAGAGTCACAACCGTACCATCCATCCAGCTCTCGTACTTATCCACAAGAGCCAAGTTGGGATAGTCGTTCTCCACCAAGCGCCTAACAACCGACGTTTCGTAGATGAGGTCGGACTCCAACAAGAGGGTGTCCTCGGCAAGCAGATAATCCTTCGCCAGATAGAGCGAATAGATGTTGTTGGTTTTGTCGTAGATGGGGTTCTCAACGTAGGTAATCTCTATATCCTTATACCTATGACCCACATAGTCAATCACATTCTGGGACTTGTAGCCAACAACCATTATGAGCTTCTTTACGCCCACCTCGCTGAGACACTCCAAAGTGCGGTCAATAAGGCGAACACCATTAACCTCAAGCATACACTTGGTATTATCGCCCGTAAGCTCCCCCAACCTGCGACCCATTCCGGCCGCTAAAATTATCGCCTGCATA
>JAZRAW010000035.1:0-11315 GCA_045634765.1 Alistipes sp. | reverse complement strand
GCAGTCTCGCCACCTACCAAGGCACAACCCGCCTGGCGGCAACCCTCCGCAACACCTGCAACGATAGCCTCAACCTTTGCGGGCTCGTTGTGGCCTACAGCGACATAGTCCAAGAATACCAAAGGCTCGGCGCCCTGTGCCAAGACATCGTTTACGCACATAGCAACAGCGTCAATACCGATAGTATCGTGCTTATCCATCTCGAAAGCCAACTTGAGCTTTGTACCAACACCGTCAGTACCGCTAACCAATACGGGCTCCTTGATGTTGAGAGCTGCGAGGTCAAACATACCGCCGAAAGCACCAATGTTACCCATTGAGCCTACGCGCTTTGTAGATGATACGTGCGACTTGATGCGTCGAACAACTTCGTAACCAGCCTCGAGATTTACGCCGGCTGCTTCGTAACTTTTTGCCATAATTATATCTGTTTTTATTATTTATTCAACTTATTGTGGTACAACGACGTAGGATAGCAGCCGTTGAAACATGCCATACACAACTCCGAGCGATTACCCGACTTAAGCAACGACTCCTCCGACAAGAACTCCAACGAGTCGGCCTCGATAGCCTTGCAAGCCTCCTCCTTCGACATACGCGCGCAGAGCAACTCCTCTCGGGTTGACATGTCGATGCCGTAGAAGCAGGGGTTAGTGATTGCGGGGCTCGCGATGCGAACGTGCACCTCCTTAGCGCCAGCCTCCTTCAACAAGCGCACGATGCGCAACGATGTGGTACCGCGCACGATAGAGTCGTCGATGAGAACTACGGACTTATCCTTAACCAATGAGCGCACCGCCGAGAGCTTCATGCGCACGCCCTTCTCACGCATCTCCTGCGAGGGCTGGATGAAGGTACGCGCGATGTACTTATTCTTGATGAGACCCATCTCGTAGGGGATGCCACTCGCCTCCGAGTAGCCGATAGCGGCGCTGATACTCGAATCGGGAACGCCAATAACGACGTCAGCCTTTGTGGGGCACTGCTCATAGAGGTAGCGACCCGAGAGCTTGCGGAAGGAGTGTACGTTGCAGCCCTCGATATCGCTATCGGGGCGTGCGAAGTAGATGTACTCCATGGCACACATCAAGTGGCGCTGGTAGCGCGAGTAGTAGTTCGAGCGTATGCCGTGGTGGTCGATGGTGATAATCTCACCTGGCTCAACATCGCGGATATACTCCGCACCAACGATATCCAAGGCACAGGTCTCCGAGCTAATGACATAGCCATCGCCGAGCTTACCGATAGCCAAGGGGCGCAAACCATGCTTATCGCGGCATGCGTAGATGCGGTTCTTAGTCATGATGAGGAAGGCAAAGGCACCCTCAATCATGTTAAGAGCCTCGATGATGTTGTCGATACGCTTATCCTCATGCTTATCCTTCTTCACGAGGTGTGCAAGAAGTTCGCTGTCCGACGTAGAGTGGAACAAACTGCCACGCACCTCGAGGTACTCGGCCAACTCGCGAGAGTTAACGAGGTTACCGTTGTGTGCCAAGGCGAAGTCGCCCGTGTGGTGGTTGAACGAGAAGGGCTGAACATTGTTTGCGCCACCGCCACCTGTAGTGGCATAGCGCACATGGCCAATAGCGATGCGACCACTGAGCTTCGAGAGCTTCTGCTGGTTGAACACCTCCGTAACGAGACCCTCACCCTTGACGGTGTTGAGCTTGTCGCCATCGAATGCCGAGATACCACACGCCTCCTGACCACGGTGCTGCAATGCGTGCAAGCCGTAGTAGGTGAGGTTGGGGGCATCGTCAACGCCAAAAATACCAAACACACCGCACTCCTCGTGCAGGTCGTCGCCGTATATATCTAATGAATCCTTAAGCATACCTATATCTATTTAAGAATATTGTGCAATCGCTGGGCAACCTCATCGTAGATCTCGCGCACACGGCCCAAGTCGCGGCGGAAGCGATCCTTATCCATGCGCTCGCCTGTCTCCTTATCCCACAAGCGGCAAGTGTCGGGCGAGAGCTCATCGGCAAGCACCAAAACACCATTAGCATCGCGACCAAACTCTATTTTGAAGTCGACAACAGTGATGCCCGCCTTGTCGTACAACTGAGTAAGGCAGCGGTTGATGGCTGCCGACATCTCGTACATCTGTGCAAGCTCCTCATAGGTCATGATGCCTAAAGCCACGGCGTGGTGGTCGTTGATGAGGGGGTCGCCAAGGTCGCTGCGACGCAACACAAGGTCGAAAATAGTGTTCTCGGGAACGATGCCCTCATCCAAGCCCAAACGCTTAGCCATAGAGCCTGCAACGACATTGCGCACGATGACCTCAACGGGGATGTGCTCAACAACGCGGCACAACTGACCATCAGCACCAACACGCTCAATGAAGTGCGTGTTGATGTTGTTGGCGTTCAAATATTCGAGCACCATAGATGAGATGTCGCAAGTGAGGCGACCCTTACTCTCGATATTGGCGCGTTTGATACCGTAGAATGCCGAGGTGTCATCCTTGAAGCGGATGACTACCCTATCGGCACTATCGGTCTTAAATATCTGCTTACTCTTACCCTCGTAGAGCATTTCCAACTCCTTCATACTCTATCGGTTGTAAAAGTAGTTTACTGCATTAGAGAAGATATCCTGAACCTTCTCGCCGTGGATGTTCTTCATAAGGTCGCGCTCGTAACGCTCCGTATGGCCCATCTTACCGAGAATCTGACCCGATGGGTCTATAATACCCTCGATACCGAAACTTGAGCCGTTGGGGTTGTAGGGCGAGTCGGTTGTGGGGCGCGCATCAGCATCTACATACTGGAACGCCACCTGACCGTTGCGGAACAACTGCTCAGCCATAACATCGCTAACGACGAACTTACCCTCACCGTGGCTGACGGCGATAGAGTGAACATCACCCACCTCGAATGACTTCAACCATGGCGAAGATGTAGTACCTACGCGTGTTGAAACAATCTGCGAGATGTGGCGGTTGATGTCGTTGCGGAACAATGTGGGCGACTCCTTTGTCACCATGCCCAAGCGGCCGTAGGGCAACAAGCCCGACTTAACCAATGCCTGGAAGCCGTTGCAGATACCCAACATCAAGCCTCCGCGGTCCAACAATGCGTGGATGGCGTCTGCGACATCCTTATTATTAAGCACATTAGCGATGAACTTACCGCTACCATCGGGCTCGTCACCCGCAGAGAAGCCACCGCTGAGCGCCATGATGTGGCACTGTGCGATATTCTCGGTCATCTCCTTGATAGACTCCAAGACATCAGCACCTGTGAGGTTCTTGAACACCGAGATTACAACATCCGCTCCTGCGCGCTTAAAGGCACGCGCTGTGTCGTAGTCGCAGTTGGTACCTGGGAAGACGGGGAGATATACGCGAACCTTATCCACTGCGGCACCCTCGTACTTCTTAACGAAGCCCTTGCCGTCGCTTACGCGTGTGGGCGCGCCTGCCTTACCCTTATCTGTATAGACCTTAGTAAAGCGCTCGGTGTTTGCCTCCAAGAGCTCCTCCAAAGGAAGGCGTGTGCCGTTGACAAAGATAGCCTCCTCGGCTGAAGTGACGCCGATAAGCTCGGCTGATGGGTGGTTGAGCGTGCGGCGGCTCTCAACAACGATAGAGCCGTAAGAGTAGTTATACAACATCTGCTCGTCGCACTCCAACGCTGCACCAATCTTGTTACCGAAGGCCATCTTTGCGACACCCTCAGCAACACCACCTGCGCCAACTGCCCAAGCAGCTACGATGTCACCCTCCATAATCTTCTCCGATACGAAGTCGAAGTTAGACTTAAGGCACGCAGTCGAAGGCATGTAGTTAGCCTCGGGAGTGTGGCGGATGACATATATCTTATTGCCAGCCTCCTTGAACTCGGGGCTGATGACCGTGCGAGCATCGACAGTAGTGATACCGAAGGCCATGAGCATAGGGGGCACATTGATATCGCGGAAGGTGCCACTCATAGAGTCCTTACCACCGATAGAGGGCAAGCCCAACTCAACCTGCATCTTCAGCGCACCGAGCAACGCCGCCATAGGCTTACCCCACGACTTATCGTCGGTCATGCGCTCGAAATACTCCTGATACGAGAAGCGCATCTTGTCGTAGCGAGCACCCGCAGCAACAACCTTTGCGCAAGCATCAACTACGGCGTAGGCAGCACCGTGGTAGGGGCTCCACTTCGCGATGAAGGGGTTGTAGCCATAGGCCATGATACTTGCCGTATTTGTGAAGCCGCCACCTACGGGCAACTTCTGAACTGACACCTGTGTCTCGGTGCACTGCGTCTTACCGCCATAGGGCATCAACACGGTTGAAGCGCCGATAGTAGAGTCGAACATTTCTACGAGGCCCTTCTGCGACACCACATTGTCGTCCGAGAGGTTGGTCTTCATGCGCTTAGTAGTCGTAGCGCCCTCAATCTTACGCTCAAATGGGTTTTCGTTAGTGACACCGCCGATGCGCACCTTAGTGTAGTGTTTAGCACCTGCCGAGTCAATGAAGTCGCGCGAAAGGTCAACAACAACCTTATCGCCCCAATACATACGCATGCGGCGTGTGTCGGTAACATCAGCGACATAAGTAACCTCTACATTCTCCTCGTGGCATAGAGCCATAAATGTCTCCATATCCTTACGCTCGATAACCACGCTCATACGCTCCTGCGACTCCGAGATAGCGAGCTCCGAGAAGTTTAATCCGTTGTATTTTGTAGGCACGCGGTCAAGGTAGATGTCGAGGCCATCGGTAAGCTCACCAATAGCAACGCTGACACCACCAGCACCAAAGTCGTTAGACTTCTTAATGAGGCGTGTTACATCGCCACGGCGGAACAGACGAGCCAACTTGCGCTCCTCGGGGGCATTACCCTTCTGCACCTCCGAGCTACACTCCTCCAACGATGTGAGCGTGTGCTCCTTAGATGAGCCTGTTGCGCCACCTACGCCATCGCGGCCAGTGCGGCCACCGAGCAACAACACTACATCGCCAGGTGCGGGGCTCTCGCGGCGTACATTATCAGCCTTAACAGCACCTACAACAGCACCTACCTCCAAGCGCTTTGCTACATAGTCGGGGTGGTATACCTCGCGGACATGGGTCGTAGCCAAGCCAATCTGATTACCATAGCTTGAGTAGCCCGCAGCAGCCTTCGTAGAGATGATGCGCTGGGGAAGCTTACCCTCCATGGTCTGGTCAACTGGTTTATAGATGTCGCCAGCACCCGTAACGCGCATAGCCTGATATACGTAGCTACGACCTGACAATGGGTCGCGGATAGCACCACCAAGACATGTCGAAGCACCACCGAAGGGCTCAATCTCGGTTGGGTGGTTGTGGGTCTCGTTCTTGAACTGCAACAACCACTTCTCCATGACGCCGTCAACATCGACATTCACAAAGATAGAGCATGCGTTGTTCTCCTCGCTCTGCTCCATATCGTCGAGCTTACCCTGCTTCTTGAGGTAGCGCGCACCAATCGTTGCAAGCTCCATCAAGCAGAGGCTCTTATTCTCGCGGCCCAACTCCTCGCGAATCTTACGCATCAAAGCCAACGACTCCTCGAACTCAGCCTTCATGAACGACTCGTCGAGCGTAATCTCCTCAATCTCGGTAGTAAAGGTTGTGTGGCGGCAGTGGTCGCTCCAATATGTATCCAAGATGCGAAGCTCGGTCTCGATGGGGTCACGACCCTCGGTGCGGAAATATGTCACCACCTCGCGCAAGTCGTCAGCGTTCATAGCCAAGCCATTAGCCTTGCAGTAGGGAGCCAAGTCCTCCTCCTTCATATCGCGGAAGCCCTCCAATACGGCTACGGGCTTAATCTCTGCACTCTCGGCATCCGACAAGATGTCGAGGTTCTTCTTGCGCGACTCCACGGCGTTGATGAGGTACTTCTCGATGCGTGCCATGGCCTCAGCGTCGATGCTCTTGTCGAAGATGTAGAGGCGCGATGACTTAATCTTAACCTCGGCATTAGGCTCGATGAGGTGCACGCAGTCTACGGCCGAAGCGGCGCGCTGGTCGAACTGACCAGGCAAGAACTCTACAGCCAATGAGGGCATACCCTCGGTGTCGCACTCGTCGGTAACCGAGTCGGTAACGACCTCACCAAAGACGCTATAACGGCTCTTCTCGAGCAACTCATCCGAAAAACCAAAGAGGTCGTACACATTCACAAAGCGCAAGTGCTCGATGTTCAAGCCGAGGTTTGTGTTAAGCTCGTGGCGCAATGTCTCGGCCTCGACCTGGAAACGCGAATATTTCTCAACAAATATGCGGCGATTCTTCATAATCGTTTAGTTTGTTGTTAGTGGGGTTAATTGAATTACAACTCTGCAGCAAGCACCTTCTCGGTCTGTGCCTTGCGGAAGGCGATGAGGCGCTCCTCCAATGCCTTGTCGGTAAGTGCGAAGATTGAGGCTGCGATGAGCGCTGCGTTCTTTGCGCCATTGATGGCAGTGGTAGAGACAGGAATGCCACCAGGCATCTGAACGATTGAGAGCAAAGAGTCCATGCCGCCGAGTGCCGATGTCTTGATGGGCACGCCGATGACGGGAACCGTTGTCAACGCTGCGGTAACACCCGCAACATGCGCTGCGCCACCCGCGCCCGCGATGATAGCGCCAATGCCGCGCTCGCGTGCCGACTCTGCATACTCAACCATGAGGTGGGGTGTGCGGTGTGCCGAGATAACGCGCTTCTCATACTCGATGCCCAACTCCTCCAATGTCTCGACTGCGGCCTTCATTACATCCCAGTCGCTGGTAGAACCCATAATAACTGCTACTTTCATAATTCTCAGTATTTTTTGTTAATTACTCAATTATTTCAAAACAAACGACCGCCAACCCTTTGAGTGTCAGCGGTCTATGCCCTATATCAGGGAATTTATGCTATATTTTTTAGACATACCACATGCGTCGTTCATTGCTTCCACATGCTTTTGGCATCGGGCAGATAGTTGCGCGGGGGTATATCCTCTTTGATTATTCATGCAACAAAGGTAGCGAAAATTTCTTAAATAAGAAATAGTGCTACGCACTTTTATCAACTTTTTTTCAACAGCGCCACACAGCGCCACCGATTGGGTCATTGCGATGTGGTACCCTGCTCCGTCATTGCGAGGGTGATGCTGTACACCGTCATTGCGAGGAGGGCACCCTGCTCCGTCATTGCGAGAGCCACAAGGCTCGTGGCAATCTCCTCGCAGTCGACCATAGACAACGTTGATAGTGCATTGCCACTGAGGAGATTCTTCACTTCGTTCAGAATGACATAATGTCATTACTAATTACTCACTACTAATTCACACTTATCACATCTTATCACGCACACCCCACCCCCTGTTATTTCGTGATTTCGTGATTTCGTGATTTTGTTATTTTTGGGGTGGGTAGGTCGGCTCGGTGCAACGACACTCGGAGCGCAACATTGCTAATAATGTCATCCTGAGTGTAACGAAGGATCTCCTCGCCATGGTCGGCTCTATGTCATCCTGAATGACAGAGTAGGCGTTCAGCATGGCATAGTACGCTATCATTATGCTACTCGCAGAATGACAAAGTATGGCGCACATAGCGAGACATACAAGAGTATGTTTATATTCTTTTGTCTCTATGTGTCAGTGGCCATACTGAGGGCTCTTGCCACACCAATATCAATGTAAAGTGTTACATTATATACTATATATAATAGTGTGGTACTCACTATATATACTAACATATTGATATGTTACTATGCGTGAGTTGTTAGGGCAATAGAGGGACTGCACCATAACCCCCTCTATTGATACTTATATAGCCGTAGAGCGCCCGCTGATGCTATCCACGCAGAGTCTACCACGCCACCCCCCCCCCTAAAATCACGAAATCACGAAATCACGAAATCACGAAATAACAGGGGGTGGGGTGTGCGTGATAAAGCGTTATAAAGTGTGATAAGGTGTTATTGGGCGGTGCAAAGTGGTGCAAAGTGGCATAAAGAGATTAAGGAAGTTAAGGAATTTAAGGAGATTAAGGACGACCCTCCCTAAACTCCCTAAATCCCCTAACCACTCCTCGCTCAGAATGACATACAGCGTGAGTGAGATTGCCGCGTCGGGCGATGCCCTCCTCGCAATGACGCACATAACAGCGTCATTCTGAACGTAGTGCAGAATCTCCTCAAAGCCGACCAGCGACAACCCGCGTTGATAGTGTGTAGCCAGCGAGGAGATCCTTCGTTACACTCAGGATGACATTATTAGCAATGTTGCGCTCCGAGTGTCGTTGCACCGAGCCGACCTACCCACCCCAAAAATCACGAAATCACGAAATCACGAAATAACAGGGGGTGGGGGGTGCGTTATTAATGTTATAAAGTGTTATTGGGTGTGATTCAAGTGTGATAAGGAGATTTAGAAAGCTAAGGATATTAAAGAATTTAAGGAATTTAAGGAATTTAAGGAATTTAAAGACGAGTCCCTAAACTCCCTAATTTCCCTAACCTCCTTAACTCCCCATAAAAAATTTTTCTCCCACTATTGCACAAACCAAGAAAAATTCGTACATTTGCGCCAATTATATATAACACTATGAAACGCGCGATGAACAACAATATTTCTAATGCTCAGGCCAACCCACAGGAGGCGTGTTGTCGTCGAGGTTTCAATGGTTTGGCATTCACTGTTTTTAATTGATTTTAGCGGCTCTTTGGGCCGCTTGTTTTTTATAGTAAGGTCGAGGATATGGCTAACACAAGAACCATCATTAAGGAGGGCTTCGTCGTAGGAGTCGGCAAGCAGGATATAGCAATCGTTGAGGGTCGCATCAGCGAGCGCAGAGAACATATTGAGGCTACGGCAGATGACCGCGTCATCAACGCCGAGGGATTAGTTATAGCACCCGCATTTGTCGATGTGCACGTACACCTCCGCGAGCCAGGTTATGGCTACAAGGAGCGCATCGCTACGGGTACGATGGCGGCAGCGCGTGGCGGATATACCACCGTGTGCTCTATGCCCAACCTCAACCCCGTTCCCGACAGCGTGGAGAACCTCAAGGCGCAGCAGGACATCATAGACCGCGACGCGAAGATTGAGGTGTTGCCCTATGCCGCCATCACCATCGGCCGCAAGGGCGAGGAGCTCGTAGATATGGCCTCATTGGTGGGCAAGGTGTGCGCATTCTCCGATGACGGCAGCGGCGTGCAGGTAGATGGCATGATGGAGCGCGCCATGACCGAGGCGGTGAAGCACGACCAGCTTATCGCGGCACACTGCGAGGTGGAGGAGTTGCTCAAGGGTGGTTACATCCACGATGGCGAGTATGCCAAGGCACATGGCCACAAGGGCATATGCTCGGAGAGCGAGTGGGAGCAGGTTAAGCGCGACATAGAGATTGCGGAGCGCTTGGGATGCCGCTACCATGTGTGCCACATATCTACAAAGGAGACCGTGCAGTTGGTACGCGAGGCCAAGGCGCGTGGCGTTAAGGTCACTTGCGAGACGGGTCCCCACTACCTTATCTTCACGGATATGGACCTCGAGGAGGATGCACGCTGGAAGATGAACCCACCTTTGCGCTCGGCAGAGGATAGGGCTGCACTTGTTGAGGGCATCAAGGATGGCACCATCGACATGATTGCTACGGACCACGCCCCACATAGCGTCGAGGAGAAGTCGCGCGGACTGAAGGATAGCGCCATGGGCATCGTGGGCCTCGAGACCGCCTTTGCTGCGCTGAACACTCACTTGGTACGCAAGGGTGTCATCACCATGGAGCGCTTGGTGGAGCTTATGAGCCTCAACCCCCGCAAGGTGTTCCGCATCGCGGGAGGCTTGAACGAGGGCGACCGTGCCGATGTGGTGCTCTTGGATACCGAGAAGGAGTGGCGTGTGGATAGCGAGAAGTTCTACTCTATGGGTAAGATTTCGATGTTCGACGGCAGAGAGATGACGGGCGATGTGGTGATGACGCTGCACCGCGGTGAAATTGTATACGACAACAAAACAGAATAAAACAAAACAAAACAAAATAATATAAAATAATAAACGGGAAGAGGTTGAAGAAAAAGATGTAGTTTTAGGCTTGCGAAGCCCGAAAAAGCGGAGTTTACTAAAATGTAAATGAGCATTTTGAGGGCGAGCGTAACGACAAAATACACTTTTTATTCAGCCTCGTATAAAGCAATTAAGTAGATGAAACCTTACACCAAAAAACTTGTACTTGAGAACGGCAAAGAGTTTCCAGGCTATGGATTCGGCTCGAACCGTAATGCGGTATGCGAGATTGTCTTCAACACCTCTATGGTGGGCTATCAGGAGATTGTATCCGACCCAACGTACACCGACCAGATTGTAGTTATGACTTACCCCTTGATGGGCAACTACGGCTTCATGGATGAGGACTACGAGAGTAAGTACCCCGCAATGGGTGGTATGGTAGTTCGCGAGTGCTGCGAGGCACCCAGCAACTTCCGCTACACCAAGACCATGAATGAGACATTCGAGGAGTTGGACATCCCCGCAATCAGTGGCGTCGACACCCGCATGATTACGCGCATCATCCGCAACGAGGGCACACAGCGTGCCGCCATCGTCGACATCGACATGTCGCACGAGGAGGCTATGGAGCTTATCCGCACTACGGAGCTTAAGGGAAACCTCTTGGAGCGTATCAGCTGCAAGAAGCGTTGGTTCTCGCGCACGCCCAACCACAAGTGGGATGTCGTGGCTTTGGACTGCGGCATTAAGTATAGCTTCATCCGCCAGCTCAACGCCAAGGGTTGCAACGTAACTATCGTGCCTTACAACTCTACAGCCGAGGAGATTATGGCCTTCAACCCCGATGGCCTCTTCGTGTCTAACGGTCCAGGTAACCCCGCCGATGCAGCCATCGTGTGCAACACGCTCAAGGCGTTGCGTGGCAAGTTGCCCATCTTCGGTGTGGACCTCGGTCACCAGCTCATCGCCATGAGCTACGGCGCAGCCATCGAGAAGATGAAGGTCGGCCACCGCGGTGCTAACCACCCCGTGAAGAACTTGGAGAGCGGCAAGCTCGAGATTGTGATGCAGAACCATGGCTATGCCGTTAGCGAGGCGTCGTTGGCAGGCACACCTATTGTCATCACGCACCGCAACATCTTGGACAACGCCATTGCGGGTATCGAGGTTAAGGAGGACAATGTCTTCTCTGTGCAGTATCAGCCCGACTGCAGCCCCGAGTCAACCAGCGCCTACCTATTTGATAAATTCATTAAACTGATGGAGGAGTAGACTATGCCAAAGAGAACAGATATAAAGAAAGTAATGGTTATCGGCTCTGGCCCTATCGTTATTGGTCAGGCTGCCGAG
>JAZRAW010000034.1:0-5116 GCA_045634765.1 Alistipes sp. | reverse complement strand
GCCTCATCCAAGACGATGCGAAGCTTCGAGTTGATGGTGTCGCGCGAGGTTAGTGTCTCGTCGAGCTCTAACTCACCAATCACATTACGCAAGGTTGTCTGCGTAAGTTTCTCGATAGCGTTGGGGAGGTTGTCAATCTCGTAAACAGACTTCACGGGGTCAACAATTTGGAAGTAGAGGAGTGCGTTGATTGTTGTGGTTACGTTATCCTTTGTAATCACGCTCTGCTTGTCGAAGTCGTATACCTGCTCGCGCAAGTCGATGCGCGCAGTCTGCTTGATTACGGCATACTTCTGTCCGCCCACAACCATTTCGGTGCGCTTCGATACCTCGCGAGCGCGGTCGATGATTGGAAGGAGGTAGTTGATACCCGACTTAAGTGTGCGGTCATAGCGACCCAATCGCTCCACGACGCGTGTCTCAGACTGGGGTATGATTTTGATGCCTTTGAGTACATATATCACCGCGATAAGGGCAATGATAAGAACTACTGTTAATACTGAAAACTCCATATCTATAACTTTTTAACGGTTAATATTACGCTGTCACGCTCCACCACCTCGACCTTTGTGCCCTTGGGTAGTGGCTCATTGTTCTCGGACTTTGCACGCCAATCCAAGCCATCAATCATCACACGTCCATTATCATCATCTGCATCGATGTCTACGCATACCACGCCGCGCTTGCCGATGATGGCATCGACATTTGTAGCCACCTTTTCGCCTTTGCTAAAGAACATACGCTTGAGCACGGGGCGCACAGCGATAAGTGCAATAAAAGATAGCACCGCAAAGGCGAGAACTTGTATCTCTATATCCCAGCCTATGAGTGCCGCTATTGCGCCACCCAATGCGCCAAATGCTAAGCATATCACTGCAAAGCCCGTTGTGAGGAGCTCAACAATAAAGAGTGCGAGGGCTGCAACCACCCAATAAATCCAAATATCCATAACTTATACTAAACGATTCATTACGCCTCACATTGGAGGACTTTGTTAAGAGTTCATATTTCAATCCAAAGGTAGCCTATTTTTCTGAGAAAAGCAAGAATTACTCCCTATAAAATATTTGATGTCAAAAAATGCAGGAAAATAGATAACAACATTAAAAAATTATTCATATATTTGTATGATTAACATAAGTATAAAGTATAAACTGCAAACCGAAAACTATGATACGTCACATTGTAATGTGGAAGTTCCGCCGCGATATGGCCGAGACACCACAGCAGATTGCCCAGGAGATGAAGAGTCGCCTCGAGGCTTTGAATGGTAAGATTGATGGTCTTTTGCGTGCCGAGGTGGGTGTGAACATCAAGGAGACAGCGTCCTCTTATGATGCAGTGCTCACAGCCGACTTCGAGTCGTGGGAGGCTATGGAGGCATACAAGATAAATCCCTTGCACGTTGTTATTAGCGACTACTGTAAGGAGCGCCGACTCGAAAGGGTAGATGTTGATTATAACCTATAATTTGTTGTGATAAGGGCGCATCTGCGGCATCGAGCTTGTCCGCTAAATGCTCACATACGCTTTAGTATGCTCCGCTTTATCGGACTGCGACTCGCTACCACATCTGCAACCCTTCTGACAACAAATGGTATGATGGATTTGAATGCAAATAAGAACAAATTAATAACAAACAACTAAATAAAACCTAAAACCATGCAGAAAAGAATTATTGAGTGCGTACCTAACTTCTCTGAGGGTCGCAACGCTGAGGTAATCAAGCAGATTACAGATGTCATCGACGCAGCTAAGGGTGTTAAGCTCTTGGATGTTGATCCAGGTGAGGCCACAAACCGCACCGTTGTAACCTTCGTAGGTGAGCCCGAGGCAGTATGCGATGCTGCGGTTGCTGCAATCAAGCGCGCAACAGAGCTCATCGACATGCGCCAGCACAAGGGTGCACACCCCCGTATGGGTGCTTGCGACGTATGCCCCTTGATTCCCGTATCAGGCATCACCCTCGAGGAGTGCGCAGAGCTCGCACGCGCTCTTGCAAAGCGCATCTCTGAGGAGACAAATGTTCCTACATACTGCTACGAGGCAGCGGCATTCACTCCCGAGCGTCGCAACCTCGCTGTTTGCCGCGCTGGTGAGTACGAGGCATTGCCCGAGAAGATGATGGACGAGAAGCGTAAGCCCGACTTCGGTGCTCGCCCCTACGATGAGGGTGTTGCAAAGACTGGTGCTACAGCCGTAGGTGCACGCGACTTCTTGGTTGCTGTAAACTACAACCTCAATACTACATCTACACGCCGTGCTAACGCCATCGCCTTCGACGTTCGCGAGAAGGGTCGCCCCATGCGTGAGGGTAACCCCATCACTGGTAAGATTATGAAGGACGAGAACGGCAACACCATCATGAAGCCCGGTACACTCAAGGCTTGTAAGGCTATCGGCTGGTTCATTGAGGAGTATGGCATCGCTCAGGTCTCTATGAATATGACAAACCTCTCTATCACACCTTTGCATGTGGCGTTCGATGAGGTATGCCGTGCTGCTGATGCTCGTGGTGTTCGCGTTACAGGTGCCGAGATCGTAGGTCTTGTTCCTAAGAGCTGCTTGGTAGAGGCTGGTCGTCACTTCTTGCGCAAGCAGAACCGCTCAACAGGTTTGCCCGAGCGCGAGTTGGTGCGCATCGCTATCGAGTCAATGGGTCTCTCTAACCTCAAGCCCTTCAACCCCGAGGAGAAGGTTGTAGAGTACATCCTTGAGGCTGAGGAGAGCAAGGGCGTTAAGAAGCTCGTAGATATGACATGCACAGGCTTTGCTGAGGAGACAGCGAGCGAGTCACCCGCACCTGGTGGTGGTTCAATCTCTGCATACATGGGTGCTTTGGCTGCTGCGCTCGGTACCATGGTTGCAAACCTATCATCACACAAGGCTGGCTGGGATGACCGTTGGGAGTTCTTCTCTAACTGGGCAGACAACGGCATGGGCGTTATGAACGAGTTGTTGTACTTGGTAGACGAGGATACTGCTGCGTTTAATAAGATTATGGATGTATTCGGCATGCCTAAGGGCACCGAGGAGGAGAAGGCAGCACGCGCCGAGGCTATGGAGGCTGCTACGCTCTATGCTACACAGGTGCCACTCCGCACTATGAAGGCTGCGTATAAGGCATTCGATGTTGTTCGCGCAATGGCCGAGGAGGGTAATCCCAACTCTGTATCTGATGCTGGTGTAGGTGCTTTGGCTGCACGCTCTGCAGTGATGGGCGCTTGCCTCAATGTGAAGATTAACGCTGCTGGCCTTAAGGATAGAGCTGTTGCCGAGGCATTGGTTAAGGAGGCTGAGGAGATTCAGGCTGCTGCACAGAAGGCCGAGGCTGAAATCTTGGCAGTTGTAGAGAGCAAAATTTAATTAACCGCACGCATTAAATTCTAATTACAGTTATGACAGATTTTCAGAAAGATATATTAGCAGGTATTCCCGATCCACTGCCCGCACCTAAGGCATACGATCCCAATGCTAACCACGCACCTAAGCGTAAGGACATCCTCACTGACGAGGAGAAGAAGCTCGCCTTGGCAAACGCCTTGCGTTACTTCCCCGAGAAGCACCATGCAGAGCTCGCTCCCGAGTTCTTGGATGAGCTTAAGCGCTATGGTCGTATCTACATGTATCGCTTGCGCCCCGACTACGAGATGTACGCACGCTCAATCGATGAGTATCCCGCACGCTCACGCCAGGCTGCTGCCATCATGCTTATGATTCAGAACAACCTCGACAAGGCCGTAGCACAGCACCCTCACGAGCTTATCACCTATGGCGGTAACGGTGCGGTGTTCCAGAACTGGGCACAGTATCGCTTGGCTATGAAGTACTTGGCAGAGATGACCGACGAGCAGACCCTCGTTATGTACTCTGGTCACCCACTCGGCTTGTTCCCCTCACACAAGGATGCACCCCGCGTTATCGTAACCAACGGTATGGTTATCCCCAACCACTCATCGCAGGATGACTGGGAGCGCTTCAACGCTATGGGCGTATCGCAGTATGGTCAGATGACTGCGGGTTCGTATATGTACATCGGCCCTCAGGGTATCGTACACGGCACAACAATCACCGTTATGAACGCTGCACGCAAGCGCATGAAGCCCGGACAGAAGGATTTGAAGGGTATGTTGTTCGTAACTGCAGGTCTTGGTGGTATGTCGGGTGCACAGCCTAAGGCTGGTAACATTTCGGGCGTTGTGAGCATCACCGCCGAGGTGAACATCGCTGCTGCCGAGAAGCGCCACAAGCAGGGCTGGGTAGATGAACTCTACTCATCGCTCGATGAGCTTATCCCACGTGTTAAGCAGGCTGTTGAGAATAAGGAGGTTATCTCATTCGCATACGTAGGCAACGTCGTTGACCTCTGGGAGCGTCTCGCTGAGGAGGATATCAACGTGGATCTCGGCTCTGACCAGACATCGTTGCACAACCCCTGGGCTGGTGGTTACTACCCCGTGGGCTACTCTTACGAGGAGTCTAACCGCATGATGGCCGAGGAGCCCGAGCGCTTCCATGAGTGCGTACGCGAGTCATTGCGCCGCCATGTGGCAGCTGTGAATAAACTCACAGCACGCGGCATGTACTTCTTCGACTATGGTAACGCCTTCCTCTTGGAGTCGTCACGCGCAGGTGCCGACATCATGGGCGAGAATGGCAAGTTCCGCTATCCATCATATGTTCAGGACATCATGGGTCCCATGTTCTTCGACTACGGCTTCGGCCCCTTCCGTTGGGTATGTACATCGGGCAAGGAGGAGGACCTCGTGACATCTGACCGCATCGCAGCTGAGGTTCTCGAGCAGATGCTCAAGGAGGCTCCCGCAGAGATTCAGGGTCAGTTGGCCGACAACCTCCACTGGATTCGCGAGGCTATGGAGAACAAGCTCGTCGTAGGCTCACAGGCTCGTATCCTCTATGCCGACTCTGAGGGTCGTACACGCATCGCCTTGGCATTCAACGAGGCTATCAAGCGTGGCGAGATTTCGGCACCTATCGTGCTTGGCCGCGACCACCACGATGTATCGGGTACCGACTCACCATATCGTGAGACCTCGAATATCTACGACGGCTCGCAGTTCTGTGCCGACATGGCTGTTCACAATGTTATCGGCGA
>JAZRAW010000033.1:0-26279 GCA_045634765.1 Alistipes sp. | reverse complement strand
AAGCATAGCATCGTTGTCGGTAGACTCCATCATCGCCTTGACCATCTCCACAGCACGCAACGAGTGCTTCAATTGTATAAGCTCGCGCGGCGTGATACGCTCCGTAGCTATGCGCGATGCCATACGCTCGAGGTCACCAATAAGGGCAATCTGCTCACGCATAGAGAATGCGAAGTCTGCATCATTGACAAAGTGCTCAACAACATCTTGGCGCTGGGCAATCTTCTTAGTATCCATCAATGGCATCGCTACCCAACGCTTCAGCTGTCTGCCACCCATGGGCGTGAGCGTGCGGTCAATGGTATCCACAAAGCTACAACGCGCCACAGCACTGTTGGAGCTAAAGAGTTCCAAATTACGGATTGTGAAACGATCAATCCACACCGAGTCACCACGTTCGATACGCGAAATAGAGGATATATGCGCCGTCTGCTTATGCTCCGTAAACTCAAGATAGTATAGAATGGCTCCCGCTGCCGAAATACCGGCACTCATGCCATCAATGCCGAAACCTTTGAGCGACTGTACACCCAGCTGCTTTGTAAGCTTCTCGCGGTTCACACTCTCCGAAAATACCCACTCGTCAAGACGATATGTATAGTGTTTTGTTCCGAAAGCGGAGTTGAAACGCTCCTCCATGCCGCGCTGGAAGACTATCTCGCGGGGCTGTAGATTAGATATGAGTTTGTCGACATAAGCATCATCACCCTCTGCGACATAGAACTCACCTGTCGAGAGGTCGAGGAAAGCAATACCCGTAGTCGTCTTTGCGAAGTATACCGAAGCGAGGAAGGTATTTTCCTTACCGGCAACGAGGTTCTCTCCCATGACAATACCAGGGGTTACCATCTCCACCACGCCACGCTTGACAAGTCCCTTCACCATCTTTGGATCCTCAAGCTGCTCACATATCGCCACACGCTCACCTGCCCTCACGAGCTTAGGCATGTAATTATCCAAAGCATGATATGGGAAACCCGCCAACTCGACATACGACGCAGCGCCATTAGCACGTCGCGTAAGCGTAATGCCCAATATACCACTCGCCTTAATAGCATCCTCACCAAATGTCTCATAGAAGTCACCCACTCGGAATAGGAGTATGGCATCAGGGTGTATAGCCTTAATTTGGTAATATTGCTTCATCAGAGGTGTCTCGACATACTTCTTCTCTTTAGTCGCCTTAGCCTCTACGTTATCACTATTTTTCTTTGGTCTACTCATTATCTTGCGGCATATATATATCATGCAAAGGTAGCAAAAATTTAGATTATCGTGACCAAAAGTTACCGATTTTGAGGAAATTATAAAAAGAAAAAACCTGTAAGCGTTGTTAATCAACTACTTACAGGTTTTCGTCGTACCCAGAGCCGGGTCGAAGTGCGGAGCACTCGCGCGAACACATTTTAGCGCAGACTGGAGGTCGAGCAATGAATAAAATTATTGTTCGCGCAACCGCCAATCAAGGTGAGCACCACGGCGTTGTGTGTGTTATTGCGAGAGCTCAGGCGTAGCCTGCAGATGCAATGATTGGTTTTGCGAGTTTACTCGTATTAAACCAAACATTGTATCTGTACAATACAGCACTGCTGTATGCTCTCGCAACAACTCCTTGATAGAAAAAAAAGAGAGAAACTTTCGTTCCTCTCTCCAAGTACCCAGAGCCGGGGTCGAACCGGCACAGGGGTGAACCTACTGGTGTTTGAGACCAGCGCGTCTACCGATTCCGCCATCTGGGCATCAGTGTTTGACTGATTTCGAGCGCAAAGATATACATTATTTTATATTCTGCAAAATTTTCGACAACTTTTTCGCAACTATTTTTTACTTCACCACCAATAAAAACGTCTATTTCACAATACCACAACACGTTACGCCTAAAACAAAAAAATGCCGGTAGCGGGGCTATCGGCACTCTTTGTTGCACTTGAAGATATCGGTAAGGTATGTATCCAAGAAGAGTAATTCGGCATCATCCTGCACCACGTCGTTCATCAACAAGTGCTCTTCACTGTAGAGTTGTAATGTTCGAGGGTCAATTTCACTCATAGGCAAACCATATTAATTGTGATTGTTTGCCTATATAACGCCCCATCTCAACGCTTATTGTGTGAGGATGTTAATTTAATACAATATTTTTCTCCTTGATCATACGGCGCAAGTTGATGAGCGCATAGCGCATGCGTCCCAACGCTGTATTTATACTCACATCTGTCTGCTCGGCAATCTCCTGGAACGAGAGCTTCGAGTAGTAGCGCAGGCGCACCACCTCCTGCTGCTCCTCTGGCAGCAAGTCTATGAGGTCGCGTATGGTCTGCTCCATCTCGCCATGCACAAGTTCGTCCTCTGTTGTAGGCTCCGAGAAGCGCATGGTGCCAATGACGTCGTAACCCGCCTCGGCCTCGTTCACCTGGCGACTCGCCTTTTCGCGGCGGAAGTGGTCGAGCACGCGGTTGTGGGCAATGCGCAGCACCCACGAGAGGAACTTACCCGAATCGGTATAGCGCCCCTCATCTATGACCTTGACGGCCTTAATAAATGTCTCCTGGAAAATGTCGTCAGCGATGTCGTTGTCGCGCACCATCATGCCGATGTAGTTACGCACACGCACTGAGTGACGCTCGATAAGTTCAGATATAGCATCCCTATCTCCCGAAATGTAGTTGTTAAGCAATACACGATCGCTTAATGATGTCACGTTCATACTCTTCTATGTTATTGGTTTAAGAGCAGAAATTCTTCGATAGGCACTATAGTTTTTTAGTTAATAATTCTTGTTTTCGATTGCAAGATATAAATAAATTTCGAGACCACAAAATATTTTATACTCCACAGCGTTATGCACCTATAGTCGAAAATCACACAACACACAGAGCAAAGTCCATGCCAATGAGCATGTTAGACAAATCGTTTGCTCATATTTCAAGATACGACACGCTGGTGAAACGACCAAATTAGAGGGTGAAATGACAGATATTTTCATGTTAATTTGTAGATAAACATCGCTATTGTCGCTGCCGTATGTAGCCGAGAGTATCATTCTGACGAGGAGGGCTTTGCCCGACGTGGCAATCTCTTTTTGCGCAGTATGTCATCCTGAGCAACGCGAAGGATCTACGGGATAGCACAGCCGTCGAACGTCAGCACTCTCCGAGAGATTCTTCACTACGTTCAGAATGACGTCGTTGTGTGCGCGTCATTGCGAGGAGGACTTTGCCCGACGTGGCAATCTCCTCGCAGTCGACAAGTTACTACGTTGATAGCGTATTGTCATTGAGGAGAGTCTTCACTACGTTCAGAATGACAGCACAGGGTGCCATTACTAATTGCCAATTACTCATTACTAATTAGTTAAGGAGATTCCCACATCGCTGCGCTCCTCGGAATGACGTCGTTGTGTGCGCTTTTGTGTGTGCGTCATTGCGAGGAGGGCTTTGCCCGACGTGGCAACCTCCTCGCAGCCGACCATAGACAACGTTGATAGTGTATTGCCATTGAGGAGATTCTTCACTACGTTCAGAATGACGTCGTTGTGTGCGTCATTACGAGGTTTGGAACAAGCCGTGGCAATCCCCAAACCAATAAAATAAATCTCCTCGCCACATATGTAACGAGGAGAAAAAGAGATTATTTAAGGGATAACAGACACCGCCTACCAAGTCTCGCCCAAAGTTCTAAGCCTATTTTGAGCATTCTCTTGTCCTTGTCGTGCTGCCTTGCGATACCAGTTTACCGCTTCGCCATAACTCTGCGTTACGCCATTACCTTTTTCATAGCAAACACCCAAATTATGCTGCGCACTTGCATACCCCTGATCTGCGGCCTTACGATACCACTTAACTGCCTCAGTGTAACTCTGCGTTACACCATTACCGTTGCCATAGCAAACACCCAAATTATACTGCGCAATTGCATCCCCCTGATCTGCGGCCTTGCGATACCACTTAACTGCCTCAGTATAACTCTGCGTTACACCCCTACCATTTTCATAGTAAACGCCCAAATTAGACTGCGCATACATATTTCCTTGATCTGCAGCCTTGCGAAACCACTTAACTGCCTCAGTGTAACTCTGCGTTACACCATTACCTTTGTCATAGCAATAGCCCAAATTAGACTGCGCGCGTGCATGCCCCTGATCGGCTGCCTTGCGATACCACTTAACTGCCTCAGTATAACTCTGTGTTACACCATTGCCCATCTCATAGCAATAACCCAAATTACACTGCGCATACACACTTCCTTGGTCGGCTGCCTTACGATACCACTTAACTGCCTCAGTGTAACTCTGCGTTACACCATTACCGTTGTCATAACATAAGCCCAAATTACACTGCGCTCCTGCATACCCCTGATCTGCAGCCTTACGATACCACTTAACTGCCTCTGTGTAGTTTCCTGAATGATAATAATCATTGCCCTTATTAAACATTTCTGATGCAGACATAGTGCTCTCCGCCTCTACGCCCTTTTGTGTAACAGAGATTGTGCGCGAGATACCGTTATAGGTTGCAGTGATAGTACCAGTGCGAGAAGAGGTAGAGGGATTATTTGCGACAGTGAAGGTAACAGTGTTATTAGATGTTGCGACATTGGTAATCCACGAGGCATTATCGCTAACAGAAATACTTGCACCAGCAACTCCATTTGTAGTAGTATAACCAACACTATATGAGCCACCCGAAGCGGTAGGTTCCACCTTACTCTGCTTGAGAGTGAAGCCTACAGCACCGCCCTGAATAACGGTAATAGAGGACTCCAACGTGCCATACTTCGCTGTGATAGTAGCGCTACGCTCGTTGGTTGATGTGTTTGCATCAACGTTATACTCTATCTGCCCATCGCGAACAACAAAACTATGCACCCATGCCTTGTCACAGCTAACTTCAATAGTCGCTCCATCTATAGGATTCTGAAGTATAAATGGCGCTGCACACAAAGTTGCAAAGTTAGCGACCTCTGTAGTTGCAATACTAAACTTAAAGATAGGGTCGGGGGTCATACCCAACTGCTCAACAACGACATTAAAACTCTGTTTACCATAACTAAAGGTAATAGTAGAAGAGCGCATATCAACATGAGGGTTGCCAAGAAGATGGAACTCCACAACATCCTCATTAATATAGTCAATCACCGCCCACTCTGCATCAGATTTTACTCTGAGCTTCGACACGTCACCATCATCACTGAGGGCGTAAACGATAGTTCCATCACCACCGTCACTACCAAACACCTGCTTGTGATCAACAACAAGTAAGTCACCTACACCAGAGTGCTCAACAACAGGTTCATCACCGCTATCTAATAGCGAGACAACAGCATAGCCTCCACCCGCAAGTAGTGCTAATACCAAAAGGATTACCCACCACAAGCCGCCTCGTTTTGACGACCTCTTTTTAAGTTCACTTGGTTTACCGCCGCCACGACCAGCACCACCATCGCCAACAGTAGTGCCACCACCAACGACAGTTGTGCCGCTTATAATCTTAATACAATCCTCTGCATGGGCGATGCGGGCGTTATTGTCGACAACCAAACATTGACGAATAAGCATCTGCCAGGGCTCAGCAATGCCCTTTATGCCATCGGGAAGGATGCCCGCCTGCATCTGACGGTACAACTCCACGCGACCATCCTCACCCGAAGGAGAGAAAGTGCCACAGTTAAAGGGGAGTGAGCCCGTAAGCATCTGGTAGGCAATAACACCAAAACTCCACAAGTCGGTATTCTTGCGAATGGTAGTAGCTTGAAGCTGCTCGGGCGAAGCATAGTAGCGCGTACCGCCCAACAACGAATTGGTCACAGCAGAGCTATCCTCACCATTAAGCTGCTTAGATATACCGAAATCGGTAATCTTAGGGATATAGCGACCATTATGGTGCAAAATAAGGATATTCTGCGGCTTGAGGTCACGATGGATAATGCCATTACGATGGAGATATGCAATAGCATCGAGCGTCTGCATAAGAATATCGACACTCTGCTCAAAGGTGAGCGTCCTCGCCTTAAGCAACTTATCGAGGCTACCATCCTTATAGTAGCTCATAACAGCAATATCTGTATCACCACCCGACTCGGTGAATGTATAACACTCCTTATATCGTGCGATATTGGGGTGACGATATTGCGCTGCAATCTCAACCTCATTCTTCAAGCGCAGATTTGGAAACTGCGCATTGACAGGCTGAATCTTGAGGGCAACCTCGCAATCATCGACATTATCCCATGCCTTAAAGACCTTGCCAAAACCGCCACTACCAAGTAAGTCGGTATAAGCATTATAACTATATCGTTTGTAAAACTCTTGCTGGGTCATAGTTTTAATATCTTATTATTCGTTTCCCGACATCCAATATTGATTTAAAGCATTTTGCTTCAAACGTCTCATCGCCGCTTTTGCATCCGCATAACCTTGTTCAGCAGACGCTTTATACCATGAGAATGCCTCATCGATATCCTGTGGCACACCCTTACCCTCTTCATAGAATACACCCAAATTCCATTGAGCTATAGCATTTCCTTGCTCTGCAGCCTTGCGATACCATTTAGCAGCCTCACCATAGTCCTGACCCACGCCAAGACCTTGACTATAACAATAACCTATACTCAACTGAGCACTCATATGGCCCTGATCTGCTGCCTTACGATACCATTTAGCAGCCTCTTTTTCGTTTTGAGCAACACCTTTACCTTCCTCATAGCACCAACCAGCAAGATACTGAGCCTCTGCGTCACCAAGATTTGCAGCACGCTTCCAATAGCCAAATGCAGTTTCATAATCCTCCTCATCATACGCTTCATCAGCCTTATCACATAGTTCCTCCACGGTAAGAGTCTCGACAAAAGGTTTTGGTTTTGGTTCCTCCTCGCAACCATTAGCAAGTAGGACAACAGAGAGCACAATGGCTATAGAGAGCACAAAGAATACTCCGCAACCAATAGTAACGGGCAAAACCCACTTACGCTTCTTAGGCTTTGGATTTAAGGAAGAATCACCATTTAGAATCAAAGTAGCACCTGAATCACGCGTTACCTCACCATTTCCATTCTGATCCAAGCCCAACACAGCGTAGCATTGCTCAACCGAGGCAATACGCTCCTTACCATCATAGACAAGACAACGACGAATCAACGTCTGCCATGGTTCAGCAACATCATTCAACACCTCAGGCAGAGCACCCGACTTCATCTGACGATACAACTCAGCACTTGCATTGGGACTCGTTGGAGAGTATGAACCCGTATTAAATGGAAGTTTGCCCGTGAGCATCTCAAAGGCTATGACACCAAAACTCCACAAGTCAGCATTGTTGCGGATTTCAGTTGCCTGAAGCTGCTCGGGTGAGGCATATATCTGTGTGCCACCCATCAGAGTGTTTTCAACAACAGAGTTCACTCTATCCTTAACCTGCTTAGAGATACCTAAGTCTGTAATCTTGGGAATATAGCCGCCTCCCTGACGCAAAATAAGGATGTTCTGAGGCTTAAGGTCGCGGTGGATAATATTATTTTTGTGCAAATATGCGATGCCACGAAGCAACTGCACAAGGATATCCATGCGCTGCTCCATGGTTAGAGTATTCGCGGCCAAAAACTTGTCAAGACTACCATCCTTATAGTAGCTCATAACAGCGATATCTGTATCACCACCCGTCTCCGCAATGGTATAGCAACACTTATAACGCGCAACATTTGGGTGATGCAACTTCTGCGCAGCATCAACCTCCTTGGTCAAACGCAACGTGGGGCGTGAGGGGTCCACAGGTTGTATCTTGAGCGCAACCTCACAATCTTCGACATTGTCCCAAGCTCTAAAGACCTTACCAAAACCACCACCACCAAGAAAATCGGTATTGGGATTATATGAATATCGCTTATAAAACTCCTGCTGTGTCATAAATTTTATTGTGTAAATTTATAGATTGTTCAAAGTTAATAATAATATATGAGATATGCAACAATATCACTCGCTAATTACTCCGTAATAGCCACCAACTCAGCAACTGTAGCACCTACATAATCAACAAGGTCCGATGGTGCTATGGCAATCTGCAAGCCGCGCACTCCAGCGCTTATGTATATGCGCTCATAATCAAGACACGTAGCGTGGATAAATGTGGGGAGTGGGCGCTTCATGCCAATAGGAGAGCAACCACCGCGTATATAACCCGTAGTGGGCAGCAACTCCTTCATTGGTATAAGGTCGGCCTTCTTGTTGCCCGACACACGCGCCGCAGCCTTGAGGTCTACCTCCTTATCGCCGGGGATGACACACACGAAGAGCCCTGCGCGATCGCCACGCAACACCAAGGTTTTGAACACCGTTGCGATATCCTCTCCGAGCTCCTCAGCGACATGCGTCGCAGCAAGATTATCCTCATCGACCGTGTATGGAATAAGCTCATAAGTTATCTTCGCCCTATCCAAAAGGCGGGCAGCATTTGTCTTCTCTATCTTTTTTGCCATATTCAAAAAATTACTAACTTTGCATCTGTTTTTCACATCACAAGAATGAACTACGCACTAATTACAGGAGCATCCTCAGGCATTGGCCGCTGCTATGCCAACGAATTGGCAAAGCGTGGATATAACATCATTGCAGTAAGCAACCAGCAGAAAGAACTCGAGGTGGTTGCCAATGAGTTACACACCACATACAACATTACAGCACACTACATATATGCCGACCTCTCGGCACCCAGCGCCGCAAAGAGTATCTTCGATAGATGCACAACAGAGGGGTGGCAAGTGGATATACTTGTATGCAATGCCGGCATGCTACTTTTCTCTACGCTTACACGCACCGACCCCCAGCGCTTAGAGACAATCATAGGGTTGCACTGCACAACAACAACCCTCCTATGCCGCTACTTTGGCGAGGCCATGAAGGAGCGTGGCAAGGGGCGCATACTGCTCATGTCATCATCCACAGCATGGCTACCATACCCCACGATATCTCACTACAGCGCAACAAAGTCATACATTAAGAGTCTTGCATTTGCACTATGGTATGAGCTACATAGTCATGGCGTAAGCGTAACAGCCGTATTCCCCGGCGCTGTGGATACACCATTCTACAACTTGAAACCCGCATGGCGCAAGTGGTTCGTACGCCTCGGCATCATGCACAGCGCAGAGACAATCGCACGTCGCGGAACTCGCGCCATGCTACGCGGACGCAGACGCCTAACGCCAGGTCTTTTTACGAAGTTTGTCGTTACGGTATGTGCGATACTCCCCGCACGCATACTTGACATATTTCTTCATATAGCACCCATTAAAAGGTTGCTAAACAGAGTCTAACTCTCAACCAACTCACGGAGCATAGCCACATTGACATCACGGAAGTCGTCGACAATGATGTCCGCCTCGGTATTGCTCAAAAAGTTGCGATCGAAGGTTGTTGCCAACGCCACCACTTTTATACCTGCACGCTTGGCAGACTCAATACCCGCCTCGGCATCCTCAAACACCACGCACTCATGGGGTTCGAGACCCAACTTCGCAGCCGCAGTGAGGTATATCTCGGGATCTGGTTTACAACGCGTTACCTCATCTCCCGCAACGGCAGCCATAAAGTAGCGTCCAATATTACACTTCTCCAACACAAAGTCTACGTTTGCCCTATAGCCCGATGAGCCAACAGCAGCACGCAATCCCTCACGCTCACTCTCGGCAAGAAACTCCAGGAGACCTGGCTGTGGCACGATAATAGGGGCATATATCTCGCGATAGATAGCCTCCTTTTCGTAACCGAGTTCTCTAATACCGACGCGCTCAACAACCTCGCGAGGCATAAGCTCTCCCATTATATCATCATTACCCTTACCGAATACGCGACTCAACTCATCGAACGTGCGCTCCACGCCATAGCGGCGAAAGAACTCAGCAAAGGCTGCGCGGTGCACCTCGAGGTTATTCACAAGCACACCATCCATATCAAATAGTAATCCTTTGAGCATATCTATTTTACATTAACAAGCAGCTACCACAATAGCAGCTGCTTGATACATTTAATTGGTTTAAATATTATATAGTTTTAGACCTATCACCTCTGGCATCCCATGGTCTCCAATATCATCTCCTGCATTGGCTCCTCTTCTGCATCGGACTCTGTAGCACCCGCATTTATAATTGTTTGCTGAACCTCGCCTAAATTAGTGTGCTCTGAAACTGATACTGGACCATCATCTGTGTTAAGAGAATCTACATCAACAATCGTTTCACCAATATTATCTATTTCCCCGGCCTTATCAAGGTTGTCTTCGGGTGTCTTAACATCATCCATTGTAAGCGGTTTCTCTTTATTCACCTCTTTTCTTGGATGATCTTCATAGATTGTTTGCGTAGATGTAAATTCTATATTACTCATTGCAAACCATATCGCTGCAGTAACTGCAACAAGTGCAACACACGCCAAGCCTATATTCATAGAAGTGAAGTGCGTACGCCCCTTGCTATTAAGTTCCTTATCGCTAAAATGGGGTGCAGGGCGCGTTACACTGGCGTCCCAATCATCTCTCTGATGAGTGTCAGCATCTACATCATCAACAAGCTCCGCAGCAACTACAGGAGACTCAACAATTGGCAGACCCTCAACGATGGGCACAAGGTATGCCGAGAAGTTATCACGGCTCGAAGCCTGACACATCACACGAATAGCCTCAATCTTCTCTGCATCTGACACATTACGACGTAATATCTCAACCAACGCATCATTTGACACCGACTCCAAAACGCCATCAGAACATAGGAAGAAGTAATCTCCTGCCTTGACATCACCAAAGACTCTGACATCGGCCTTATGACGCGATTCGAGGCGTGGTTGCATAGCACGAGTTATGACATTACGACGTGGGTGTGTAAGAGCCTCCTCAGGGGTTATAATCTCGGCACGCACAAGCTCATTAACAAGCGAGTGGTCCGACGACTGATAGAGTATAGGCTCATGCTCCAAAGGACGCACATGATATACTCGGCTATCACCCATATGCGCAACAACAACCTCCCTATCGTTAAGATGCAAGAAGGTCATCGTTGTACCCATTTTTCGCTGACTCTCAGGATTTGGGTCCTCCCTATCTAAGGCATCGTAGGCAGCAGAAAGTGCGTCATTAAACATATCAACCGTAAATGCCTCATGGTCGATATTTGCGAGGCGCGCACCAAACGTCGAGCAGACCAAGCCACTGGCAACCTCACCATTCTCGTGACCTCCCATACCATCGCACACCATAAAGAGACGCGTAGATGCATCAGCCTCACCCTTAAGTGGGAATATCGAATCCTCCTGATTACTGCGTCCTCCAACCTCATTGAGTGCGTAGGGTATTCCAAGTTTCATAGTTATACTTTTTATTGGTTACGGCAACACCGCACTACCCTTTCACGAGCCCATTCCGAGCACTACAAAGGGGTATTGCGGCGCAACCCTAAAGTTTCTTATCTATTCTGTTGTCATAGAAGACCTCCAACACCGTATGTCCAACACGAATTAGATCTCCGATGTTGATGATGGGCATATCACCAGCCCTAACCTCTACCCACGACAAATTTGACTGCTTCAAGTAAATGGTATTTTGGTGGCCATTGTGGCACAAAACATGTCGATAGCTGCCATGATCCTTGATATAGTCTACCTGAATCGCAAAGTGTGTGCGACTGAAGTATAAATCGCGCGTAGGACACTCCAGTTCTACACCCTTGCCAATACGTCCAACAACCTGACGACCAACCTTAAAGCGTGGCATAATCTTCTCACCATACCACTGAGGCGTCTTCATCTCAGAGTGCAGACGCAACGACAATGGACGCGCATATACATTGATTGCACTGCCACCAAACATTACTGTCTTGGTTATTGAGTCATTACCACCCACTCCATGTTGCTGAGATTGCTGGCCGTGTATATTCACATGTGTGCGACCATCATGCACGTTATATCGGTCAGCGTGCGCCATCATTTGCTGAGCCATAGCTGCGCTAAAGGCTAATGCTGTATCCTCGTGTTGACACTTTGGACAACGAATACGAACATCTTTGCTACGCACATAACTCTTTAATTTAGTCTGACACCTGGGACACACATACTCCACAGCGGGCATCTCCCTCATATCGCGCGTATGTTGCTTCGTGCTACACTTGGGGCACGTTACAATACCACATGCAGTGCTGTCCAGGCGAAGGACAGCACTACAATGTGTACAACTTTTATAAATCTTCATTGCTATTCCGTTTTTATATTAGCAAATCAAATCATCATCCATAGAGTTCAAACCGAGGTTGTCATCAGCAAGCAAATCGTCATCCATCTTATTCACATCTGATGCATAGATACTCTCGTCAAGAAGCTCATTTGCGTAGATAGGAGTTACACTCTCAACCTCAACATCGATCTCGAAGTCACCAGCTAAAATCTCACCTGAAAGCTGCTCGTTAACGTACTCTACGATATCGGGCAACTCTACATTGCCACCCTCAAGGATGAATGACATCTCAAACTGCTGTGCATCATCAGCCACCAATACTGCATTAATCTGCTCGAAATCCTCAATCAAGTCGCTATTCTCAGCCAACTCAACCTCCTCATTGTTAACAAACTCTGCAGCCCAATTACGATTGTTAAAATAGTTCTTGAACTCATCAGAGAGAGCATCCCACTCCTCAGCGTGATATGTACCATAGTAGCCACCATGCCACTTGAACACACCGTTGCCACCTACCTCGGCACGAGCTGCGGCAAACGCCTCATCAAATGAAAGATGATCATTATTCGAGTGCGACACAGCGATGTCACTATCAGCGAGAAGATCGCTATCTACACTTGCAGCAGGAGTAACACTCACGTTAACATTCACCTCAGACATAATCACCTCGTCGCCAGATGTATAATCCAACACCTCATCCTCTGTTGACACTACATTAACAGCATCCTCGTCAGTGGTTGCGACAACATCTACCTCATCCTCATTCTCATCCTCAATCGCCTCATCCTTTGGCTCTACGTTAACAGCATCCTCGTCAGTGGTTACAACAACATCTACCTCATCCTCATTATCATCCTCAATCTCCTCATCCTTTGGCTCTACGTTAACAGCATCCTCATCAGTGGTTACAACAACATCTACCTCATTCTCAACGTTCTCATTCTGTGGCACGTTATTTAGCTCATCCACACCACTCTCCATCAATGAAACATCACCCTTAAGGCTATCCATATATCCATTATCAACACCATCACCAGCCTCATCAACATTAGTCTCGTCATTCACGAGGTTGACATCCTCGGCAGTAGTATCTTCAGTGCCTTCATTCACCAAAGGCTGCTCCTCATCGGCCAACTTCTCGGTACCACCTGTGATAATGTCATTAACCTCCGAATCACTTACTTTTGACTCATCAGAGTGCTCAACGACATTATTAGCGACACTCTTACCACCATTCTTATCATCGAAAATGTCATCAATGATATCGCCACCATATGCATAAGCACCTACACCTGCAGCTGCAACACCTGCGCCTACAACACCTACGCCACCAGCAACAGCAAGCTTAACACCAAGGTTAGACTTCTTCTTAGGCTCATCGATTATTGTATCGCCATTACTGCCCAATAGATCATCCATAGAATCAATCTTCTCCTCTACTGCTGTATTCTCAGCCTGGAGGTTAGTTGTGTTGTTTGAACCAATGAGATCCTCATTTACGATCTTAGTCTCTACGTTATTCTCTTTCATAGTTGTATAGTTTTTATTGTTTGTTGTTTTCGTTTCTGTTGCAAATATAATATAGAAATTTCTAATAAAATGCAACTTTTTCCGCCTCTATGACCAACACCCCCTGTTAGTATGACGAACCATGGGGTTTTGCCCGATTTGGCAAAAACAACAATTTGGCATTTTCATCAAAACTACTTGGTAAAGTGCTCTCCGCAGTAGATGCAAGTTCTCTCGTTTTTAAGCACCTCCCACGACTTATCGCCATAGGAACGATTTTTCTTTGGACAGACATACGCCAACTGGAAGCGAGTAGCACGCTTATTCATCTTATCCTCAATCTTGCGGCAGAAAATAGTAACAATAATAAAACATAGCACGACAACAGCAAAAGAGATACAACCGTATAGTATACTATTCTTAGCGAATAAAATCGTACCCAACACTGACATCAACATTGAGGGGATAATACGCATCGAGTTATACATCTGTAAACGCGACTTAAGCTTCGCGATGTCGCGATGATAATCGTCATACACCTTACGTAGATGCTCGATGCTGTGTCCTACCTCAGGAGTAAGCAACACCTCAAGCGAAGTCTCATAACCACCAGGACCACCCAACAATATCTGATCAGTGGGCTTAATAGCCATGCGTTTGATTAGCACACCATTCACATAGGTGCCATTGAGCGAACCCAAATCCTCTATGTAATAGGTGTTAGTAGCCTCATCCAGCCATACGCGGCAGTGCGTAGAACTAACAATCTTTCGTTCATCATTAATCTTGCGGGTATTTTCACCCTGCACATTACGACCAATTAAAAGTTCCATAATCTATATTTATTTATCACTTTCGACTGATTTAGATTGCTTACCAGCATCAACAAATATGGCACGCAGCGAGCGCAGTGCCTCCTTAGACACGGGGATAGTATACTCCAAAGCCTCACGCTCAGCATACAACGCCAAGCGCTGCTTCATGATATCGATATGATACACATAGGAGAGATTTACTATATGCGAACGACCCACTCGAGCAAAGATTCGAGCCGACGCACCCAGCGATGAGATGATATACTCCTGCATCTTCTGCAAGGAGAATGTAAACATCAAAGTCTTGCCATTTGTGAGTTGCAACACAGTGTAGTTCTTATCTGCTACAAAAAAAACGATGCGACTAACAGGTATACGATAAAAGTCATCGCGTGTATTAAATTGAATGTGTGCGCTCATTGTTGTATATCTGAGTTAATAGTATATAACATAAAACAATACAAAGTTAATAATTTTTATTTAATAATTCAACTATTCGGTTTATTAATAACACTCTTAATTTTGATTTTATACGCGAAATCATTACATTTGCGCTGTATGAAGATTTTTAGAAACTGGAGACTCGGAGAGAATATGCTATACACGCTTGTGTGGATAGCCATATTCCTTATTCCCTTTATGAACGCACAGTTGATGAGCGAATCCTTCGTCGACTTCAACAAGGTGATTATCTCATGGGGTAAGATTGGTCCCTACTTTATTATATTCATTGTCAACACCACGCTTCTTGCGCCACGCCTCCTATTACGCAACCGCTATTGGCTATACAGCATCCTGCTATTAGCTATGCTATTTATAATCTTCGGCACCATCGAGATTAGCGAGTATAAGTATTGGCAGGAGAATGTCAACCTACGCGACAAGGCATCATTTACCGATTTGGAGTGGTACTGGAACGTGCTACTTGGCGTATTTATGGCTGGAGCAAACTCCATGATTAAGCTCTACTACCGCACACTGGAGACCGAGCGTCGTATGACAATACTCGAAAAGCAGAATATCGAGACCGAGATGCAGTATCTGAAATATCAGATTAACCCTCACTTTCTGATGAACACACTCAACAACATCCACGCGATGATTGACTTCGATAGCGAGCTTGCTAAACAGAGCGTAATGGACCTATCGCGCATGCTACGCTATGTGCTCTATGACTCAAGCGTAAACTCGACATCACTTGACAAAGAGGTTGAGTTCCTTCACAACTACATCGAACTTATGCGAATACGATATATAGATGATGTGGAGATAACCATAGACACCCCCGACCTAAACACTTGTCGCAAGGCATCAATACCCCCACTTCTAATTATCGTATTGGTGGAGAATGCCTTTAAGCACGGCATTAGCTACAACAAGCGTTCATATATTGATATCAATATAGCCGTCGACAAGGACACACTATCGTGTGTGGTATCCAACAGCCGCCACTCGTCACACACAACCGAGCATAGCGGCATAGGCATCAATAACATGACCAAGCGTCTCGACCTACTCTTTGGCAACAACTACACGCTATCGACAGATGACTCGAGCAACGACCAGTATATCGTTGAGCTTGTAATACCTATTAATAAACAATTCTAAAACTACTTAATATTATGGTACGATGCATCGCCATTGATGACGAGCCTTTGGCTCTACGACAGATAAAGAGCTACATAGAGCGCACCGATCAGTTAGAGTTAGTTGCTGTATGTCGCAGCGCACAAGAGGCTCAAGAGGTACTCAAAAGCACCAATGTAGACCTTCTATTTGTAGATATTAACATGCCCGACATGAGCGGTCTTGACTTTGTACGCAGCATAGATGAGGGCCACTATATTGTATTTACTACGGCGCATTCACAATATGCACTTGAGGGCTTCAAACTAAACGCTATAGACTACCTACTAAAGCCCTTCTCATACGATGAGTTTATGAAAGCGACACAAAAGGTCGTATCACTTGTCGATCTTGTGGAGCGTTGTCACGCCGCTGAGAGTGCTATAGCGCAGAACGAAGCCGAGGCGGCAGACAAGGAGGTTATATCGGTTAAGGCAGACTACAAGACGCAGTTGGTGAAGGTTGCCGACATCATATATTTGGAGAGTGCTGGCGAGTATGTTCGCCTGCATATCGAGGGCAGCTCAACAATCACCACCCTCTTCCGCTTAAAGAACATGGAGACTACACTTCCAGCAGATAGCTTCCTTCGTGTACACCGCTCATATATCGTGAACCTAAAGCGCATTGCGAGCTATACCAAGGGTCGCATCTTCCTCGACAACGGCGAGTATATACCTTTGGGCGAGAACTACAAGGAGCGCTTCTTTGAGCATTTTAACAAGATAAACGGATAGTGCGTGAGCAGACTCCCACTTTCGGTCACGACACAAAAAGATGGGCTGACTAAAAAAGTAACTTAGCCAGCCCCCATAACCTAAGAGAGTGAATAAAAAGATGTAGTTTTAGGCTTGCGAAGCCCGAAAAAGCGGAGTTTACTGAGCGTAAATGAGTATTTTGAGGGCAAGCGTAACGACAAAATACACTTTTTATTCACTCTCTATTTTTATTTTAGTGCCGCAGTAGCGCAACCATCACAATATTTTTCTTGTCAGAGTGGTGCTAATGTGGTGCTGACATGAGAAATGGCGGATGGGACATACTGAGCGTATTTCCCATTCGCCATTTTGATTGAAGTGCCGCAGTAGCGCCACTATCACAAGAAAAAACTACTGTTGGATGCCCTGCTGAGGATCACCAACTACCATATTCTTGTCGATGCGAAGTGTTACGTTGCTGTCTACCTCGATAAGCAATGATGTGGGGTGTACCTCCTTGATAACGCCGTAGATACCACCAGCAGTAATAATCTTATCACCCTTCTTAAGGCCATCGCGGAACTGCTGCATCTGCTTACGACGCTTCGACTCGGGACGCCACATAAAGAAGTACATGATAACAATCATACCGAGAATCAAGAACCACATACCATACTCCTGCAAGAAAGTAGGCTCGGGCTCGGTTACAGGTTTATCAGCTACCACCTCAGTGTTTGTATTCTCATTTGTAGCTGCACCCTCAACACCACCCACAATCTCCTCAGAGGTAGTAACAACCTCCTGCTCTGTGTTGTCGGTCTTAATAAAAAGCAAATTCATAATCGTTATAGTTTAATTTTATTAATTGTTTGCACAAAAATCTGGTCGCAAATGTAAGAATAATTCTCAGATTGACAAAATATTCACCACTATATGCGATAATTCTAACCAATAGACTACTCCACAGTAGCCCCCATCCATACTACAAAGCCACACTCTGGGTTTGACGTTGTGATGTCGAGGAAGTTACCAACGCCACCCCACTCGCCACGCGAATCGAAGGTCAACACCACTTCGCACACACCACCCACCTCTATAGGATTATGTGGCAGCTCCAACGTGGTGCAACGACATGTTGTCGAGTAATCAAGAAGGACTATAGGCTCATCTGTTGCGTTTACCACACGAATGGGCATATCCACAGTAGAACGTGGCTCAACAACACCAAAGTCGGCAAACACCTCAGCCGTACAACCCTCCTCAAGAGTAGCTTCAAGCACCTCTATCTCTACCTCGCTTTCACCACTATTAGCACTATTTTTCGTCTGCTTAGCACCGCAGGCTACGACACACAAAACGAGTGCCAAAAGTGTTGATATGCGACAAAAAGCACGCATAGGACACGCCCTATTATAGGAGTCCGCGACCGCTCTTAGCGATACGACCCTCGGCTACGAGGTCTGCAACAACCTTGTCCAAGACACCATTAACGAAGGTGCTGCTCGATGGTGACGAGTAGTACTTCGCAATATCAATCCACTCGTCGAGAGTAACCTTAACGGGAATAGAGTCGAATACGACAAGCTCCGTGATGGCAATAGATATGATGAGGTTATCCATGAATACCACACGCTCAACATCCCAGTTTTGTGTGTAGCGGTCTACAATCTCCTGGTTATCCTCATACTGCACCAACGACTTGATGAGAAGTGTGCGTGCAAAGTCGAGATCCTCATCGCTCTTGAACTTGGGCAACACGCGGAGCATATCGTGGCTCTGCTTGGTGTTCTGCACTGTTCGCAATGCCATGTAGAGTGCGAAGCCGTAGTCATCACACCACAAGAGTGACATCTCGTTCAACACCTCCAACATTGCATCATCCTCCTCAAGCCATATGAAGAAGTCCTCAACAAAGCGACGATCATCATTGAATGTCGCAGCGGGAAGAGTCATATACTTGGTGTAAAACTCTGCCTCAACAAGGCGGTTATATACATCCTTAACAGCGTCGTAATGGTTAGCCCACGATAGTTTGCGCTGTGCGAGCACATCGTTTACTGAGTCGCTGTTAGCGATAAGTGCAATAACTGGGTTATCCACGAAGCGGCGGTTAGGGTTGAGATCCTCATATGTTGCGAGTTTCTTCTGCTTCGCCAACTCCTGACGGCTCTCAGCATATCGTGACACCTCGACGATGAGAGACATCATCTGGAAATAGAGGTCGTATGCTTTATCAATGGATTCAACGAGATTCTTCTCCGAAGCCTTAAGGTTATCGGAGCCTGATTTAAGATGTGCGTAAAGGCACTTAGCGACCTTCACTCGGAGCAATCTTCTACTCAACATAGTCTAATGAACTGAATCGGTTATATGCAAAATGCGTTGCAAAGATATAAAAAAAATTCTATCTTTGCATTCAGTACATATATTTATTAACAAAAACTATTAGACTATGAATCCTTTTATCTATAACATTCCCACAAAGGTGTACTTTGGTGAGAACCAGTTGGGCAATCTCGGCAAGGAGATTTTATCTTTCGGCAAGCGCGTATTGCTTACATACGGCGGCGGCTCTATCAAGCGCATCGGTCTATACGACAGAGTATTGGAGGAGTTGCACAATGCTGGCGCAGAGGTCTTTGAGCTCTCGGGCATCGAGCCCAACCCACGCATCGAATCGGTGCGCGAGGGTGTCAAGATTTGCAAAGAGCATAATGTGGATGTCATCCTTGCTGTTGGCGGCGGTTCAACACTCGATGCCTCGAAGTTTATGGCTGCAGGTGCCTGCGTGGAGCACGACCCATGGGAGTTCTTTGGCGCTAATGCCAAACCCATTGAGCGCGCACTACCTCTCGTAACTATCCTCACCCTCTCTGCCACAGGCTCTGAGATGGATTCAGGTGGTGTAATTTCCAACCTCACAACTGGCGACAAACTCGGACGCCTTGCCCCAGCACTTCAGCCCAAGGTATCGTTCCTCGACCCTACGCTCACCTACTCGGTTAGCAAGTATCAGACGGCATGTGGCGCAGCAGATATGATGTCACACATCCTGGAGGTATACTTCAACACTCAGAAGGATTTATACATGCTCGACACCTTCATGGAGGGCATGCTCAAGACCATCATTAAGTACGCTCCCATTGCCCTTGCTGAGCCTGAGAACTACGAGGCTCGCGCCAACCTTATGTGGACATCGTCGTGGGCAATCAACGGTTTTATCAATGGCGGTAAGCGCAAGGCGTGGAGTTGCCACCCCATGGAGCATGAGCTCTCGGCAATCTACGACATCACACACGGTTTGGGTCTCGCTATCCTCACACCCCGCTGGATGGAGTACTGCTTGGACGAGACAACCGTGGATAAGTATGTTCAGTATGGCGTAAATGTCTTCGGCATCGATGCGAAGATGGATAAGATGGAGATTGCTAAGGAGAGTATCCGCCGCACGGCAGAGTTCTTGTTCGACACCATGGGCTTGCAGCGCACATTATCCGAAGTGGGCATCAAGCGCGAGGACTACCCCACTATGGCTGCCAAGGCATGCCGCTATGGCGACATCAAGGGCTTCAAAACATTGACTCCACAGGATGTAGAGCGCATCTTCGAGATGTGCGAGTAGGGAGCAACATGGAGGTTAAGGAGTTTAAGGAATTTAAGGATATATCAAATCACTAACTTCCCTAATTTCCCTAAATTCGTAGGCTGCAGATACAACGCTCGGCAAAAAAAATGTGGATAGGCTGTACTAAAGCGTACTGCCTATTCACATTTTCTTTTGTTAGCGGCAGTAGATGTCTGCCTTATCGTGGAAAATTACAAACGACGAGCGCCGTCTGAGATGACTACTGAGTAAACCTTGGGTTCGTGACCATACTTCTCGTTGAAGCGCGCCTTGGCGGTAGCGATGAAGTTGTCGTAGAGGTCGCTCTTAACGAGGTTGATGGTGCAGCCACCAAAGCCGCCACCCATGATACGTGAGCCAGCAACGCCACACTCCTCAGCTACGGTAGCAAGGAAGTCAAGCTCCTCGCATGATACCTCATAGTCGCGTGACATGCCCCAGTGTGTCTCATACATGCGCTTACCCACGGTCTCGTAGTCATCGCGCTTGAGAGCCTCGCACACGTCGAGTACGCGCTGCTCCTCGCCAATGACGTAGCGTGCACGCTTGTAGTCCTCATCAGAGATTTTATCCTTGATAGCCTCGAGCTGCTCCATTGTAGCACCGCGGAGGAACTCCTGACCGAGAACGGCTGCAACGCGCTCACATGAGGCACGGCGGTCGTTGTATGGCGAGCCAACAAGCTCATGCTTAACAACAGAGTCGAGGAGCACGAGTTTGTAGCCATGCTGCTCGGGGTCGAAGGGGAAGTACTCAAACTCCATAGAGCGGCAGTCGAGGCGCATGAGGTGTCCCGCCTTGCCGAATACGGATGCAAACTGATCCATGATGCCGCACTTCACGCCGCAGTAGTTGTGCTCGGTAGATTGACCTATGCGCGCAAGCTCGAAGCGGTCGATGCCGAGCGAGAAGAGCTCGTTGAGGGCGTTGGCGAATGTTGACTCGAGGGCTGCCGAAGATGACATACCAGCACCGAGGGGCACATCGCCCGCGAAGGCTGTGTCGAAGCCCGCAATCTTACCGCCACGCTTCTGAATCTCGCGGCACACACCGAAGATGTAGCGCGCCCAGCTTGCGGCGGGAGCATCCTCCTCATTGAGGCCAAACTCGGCATAATCGTCGAGGTCTACGGAGTATGCGCGCACCTTATCTGTGCCGTTGAGCTTAATCTCTGCCACCATGCCCTTGTCGATAGCGCCGGGGAAGACGAAGCCACCGTTGTAGTCGGTGTGCTCACCGATGAGGTTGATGCGACCAGGTGAGGTGAAGAGCTCGCCCTGTGTGCCGAATTTCTCGTTGAATTTCTCGCGAATAGTATTTACATTCATAGTATTGTGTATAGATTGAGTTTTCGGTTAATCCTTACAAAGTTAGGAATTTTATTCCGATTATGCAACGACTATTGGCATAATTTATTACCTTTGCGATATGGAAAGACGCGATAATGTATTCAGATGGCTCGATGAGCAGGGTATCGAGTACTCATGGTATGAGCACCCCGAGGCCCCAACGATAGAGATAGCACGCCAGTATTGGCGACAGGATGGCTCGAAGCACTGCAAGAACCTCTTCTTCCGCAACCACAAGGGCAACCGCCACTATCTGGTTGTATTCGACTCGGAGCAGTCGATGGCAATTCACGACCTTGAGCATATCCTAAAGCAGGGTAAATTGTCGTTTGCCTCGCCCGAGCGTATGCTCAAATGGCTGGGGCTGTCACCTGGTTCGGTGTCGCCCTTTGGTCTTATCAACGACACGGAGAACCATGTGCACCTCTTCCTCGATGAGACACTACACCAGCAGCCCGCACTGAGTTTCCACCCCAACGACAATCGTTTCACGGTGGTTATCTCGCGTGAGGAGTTTGAGCGCTACCTAACAAAGGTCGGCAACACATACGAGTATATAAAGTTGTATTAAAGCATACACACCTTAAGGTTAGAGAGAAACAAAAGAGACCAAAGAGAGGTTGCGGACAATGGTTGACGCTGCCATCTCTTTGGTCTCTTGGTCTTTTATGGATTTTTAGGTTTCGCAATCAGCAAATTTATAACTTAAGGTGGAAAACATCCTTGTTACTCGGAAACAATAACAACTCGGAATCCGAAGCAGCTGCCACGAACAGACGGATTATGGTAGTCACGATTAGTAACACGACTGCTCGACTCAGCGCTACGCCAAGAACCACCGCGCAAAACACGATAGTCTCCACTACTTGGGCCTTTAGGATTAAGCGGCGACAAAACTCTTTAGCCTCATATGTAAAAAGTTCTAATGACGTTTCATTGCACACTTAATGGTGCGGATAGTGTCGGGGATAAGCAACACGGGCATAGTGATTAGACATATCCACACCCAGTCCATAACCGACAAAGGAGATACGCCGAAGAACTGACCCGCAAAGGTTACGATAACAATCTGACCTCCAAGGATTACGCCCAAAATCATCAAATACATACCATTGTAAGACTCCTTAACTCGCTGTGGCGCACGCACTAAGTCAATCAAATCAATAATAAGACTGCGACCCGTGCGGAAATACTTGGCATTAAACAAGTTCCAGAACTGCAACATCACAAATATCGAGAAGAAGATACCCATTTCATAACCCGTAAGGTGTGTCGTTACCTTTTCGGCACTAAATATCTCAAAGATGAAGATGCGCAACGATTCGAGCGTAAGCATCTCCGACATAGAGCTAATATGTGAGTGCCACAAGAACTGCCACAATGCCACGAGGATAAAGAAGAAGGTCATGCCGCCACCGACAATCGAGCCAACCATACCTCTATCTATAATATGGCTATCGGACTTACGAGGCTTTTCACTCAATACACCCCTATCGGGAGGAAGTGATGATAGTGCCATAGCAGCAAAGGTATCCATGATGAGGTTTACCCACAGCATCTGCGTAACCGTAAGTGGCGAGTCGAGACCCATAAAGGCTCCCGCAAGCACAATAAGGCAAGCACAGAGGTTGATGGTCATCTGGAAGATGATGAAGCGACGGATGTTCAAGTAGAGCGACCTACCCCACATAATAGCCTTGTTGATGCTCGCAAACGAGTTGTCTATAATGGTAATATCACTCGCCTCCTTAGCGCGCGATGTGCCATCACCCATAGAGAGACCAACCTGAGCCTTACTCAACGCAGGGGCATCGTTGGTGCCATCACCCGTAACTGCCACAACCTCACCATTTGACTGCAACAACATAACGAGGCGCGCCTTATCATCGGGGCGAGCACGAGATATAATCTTGAGTTTATCACCCTTGAGCAATTCGCGAGCATCCTCATCCGAGAGCGCAGCAAACTCAGGGCCTGTGACAATCTGTCCCTCCTCATCCGAAGTAATTAGGCCTATCTGACGACCAATCTCACACGCAGTGCCTGGCGTATCTCCCGTAACGATGATGACACGCACACCCGCAGAGTTCATACATGTATCGATAGCCTCGGCAACATCGTCGCGAATGGGGTCTGCTATACCAACAATGCAGAGGAAGAGCATCTCACCAAGAGTGCCATCACTATTGACAGTCTGCATAGCGAAGCCCAAAGTACGCATAGCACGCTGCTGGAACGACAATAGTAGCGACTCATAGTGCTCACGTGTGCGACCACCCGCGAAACTATCACACATAGACATAACAATCTCAGGAGCACCCTTGACATAACGCACTACAACGCCATCACGACTAACAGTCGTAGTCATAGTCTTTGTCTCGGAAGAGAATGGTTGCTGGTCGACAACAACATGACTCTCTCTATATGTCGTATAATCCTTTTCGCGCTCCTTAAGCCAACGCAACAACGCACCCTCCGTAGGATTACCAATCACCGTAATCGTGCCATCATCCTCCGTAGAGAGTTCTGCAGTAGAGTTTGTCGCGATGTTGCAATATACACTCTCCAACAACGACACATAATATGGGTCATCATTGAGCGACTCATCCCACGCCTCAAACTCCATTACCGTCATTCGATTCTTGGTAAGCGTGCCCGTTTTATCGGTACAAATAACCGTCGCAGCACCCATAGTCTCACAAGCATGGAGCTTACGCACAAGGCTATTCTCCTTGAGCATACGGCGCATACTCAACGCAAGACTCACGGTGATACTCATTGGCAAACCCTCAGGCACAGCCACAACGATTAGCGTAACAGCAATCATGATAGAGGCAAGGACAAACTCCATCACCTTAATCCACGAGAAGCCATCATCAAAGCCGCCAGAGAGCCAATAATAGAGCATACGGCCAACAATAATGAGCATGGCTATAACAAAGCTCGCCTTAGATATCCATGTTCCGAGCTGCTCGAGCTGACGGTTAAGCGGAGTCTTCACATCACTACCCTCACTTGCAAGAGCCACACCTCGTCCCTCCTCGGTATTCACACCCACAGCCTTGACCAGCATAACGCCATTACCCTCGATGACGGTTGAGCCACGCAAAAGGAAGTTCGACTGATAGGTTGCATCCCTATCGAAATCACTCTCGTCTACATACTTATTAGCATAGGTCTCGCCAGTAAAATTAGACTCATCGACACGCAGTTGCTTTCCCTCCTTCAAAATGCCATCGGCGGGTATCTCATCACCACTTTCTAAACGCACAATATCGCCTACCACAACATCTTGCTTAGCAATCTGCATTAGACGTGGCTTCGAATCACCAGTAGGTATGCGCAACACCTTGATGGGGCGCGAATCCTTGACCTTATTCAGAATCTCAAACTCCTTGTTAGCCTTGACCTCGAATATAAAACCTACGCCCGTGGCCAAGAGTAGTGCCACAAGAACACCCACAGGCTCGAACATCAACGACCACCCCTCGCCCATAATGAATATCTCATAGAGCGACAAGCCAACCGAGAATACAAAAACGACAAGAAGGACTATGATAATTGGATCCTTAAACTTAGCAAGGTAAGCCCTCCACATGGGTTCACGCTCAGGAGGAGGGATGATATTACCACCCTTACCAGAAAGGACCGCATCAGAATTTGCTCTAAGACAAAAGCTCAGATAATCTTTTTTCTGTTTTGACATTATCTACACATATTATAACCCGACGCAACACGCGCGTCTAAGCAACGCAAAGATAGCAATTTTATTATCAATATACAACTATATTTGTAAGAAATATAGCCTCATATTCTATTATTGCTACAAGTGACACCTTTGCGACCAATCACACGGTGATTACTAACAATCGACTCTCGCAAGATGCTCTGCCACAATACGTGCAGCACATGCCACATACTCCACACATGGACGCTTCTTGTAATACTCCGAAGTACGCTCCGAGGGCATGGCCGTCTCAGCACGCTCTACAACAGGCTCCAAGCCCAACAAACGACGACACACGATATCGCCATTCTCCTGCTTAAAGCTCTCAGCAAACCTCTGAACAAGGGCGTAATTAGTCTTGCGCTCTTCAAGATTCTTGGGGTCGTTCGAAGGGGCGATAGCACCCGCGACCATAGCCATACCACTCACCGTTCCGCACACCTCACGCATACGCCCCATACCGCCACCAAAAGGTGCGGCAAGACGAGCAAGCTGCGCTACATCCATAGCCATAATATCATCAAAGGCCATCACCACAGCCTGTGCACAATTGTAACCCTCCAAAAAGTAGTTGCGAGCACGCTCAACGCGCTCCTCAATATTTATTGTCATAGTAATCTAAGTTTAAAATTCTATGCAAAGATACGAAAAAATTCTCTTTTGCAAACACCTCGCGCAACCGATGAAGGCAATCGTGTTTGGTTATCTAAGTTTTTTTGCTTAC
>JAZRAW010000032.1:0-30383 GCA_045634765.1 Alistipes sp. | reverse complement strand
TCTTTCTCGACCTTACCCAGACCCACAACCTCTATGTCGCCCTTAGCTGCCATACGGAATAGTCGTTACGATGATGTGCGCCTGCGGCTGCTGACCTCGACGACACTCCATCACCACATCTTCGATAGGATAAAGCACGTCGTTGAACCTCGCAAAGCGGCAGTCGTCTATGCGACGTTGCCACGGTGTCGAGAGCACAACTTGATGCGCGCCTACCAACCTCCCCGCGTAGGTTCTGAGCGAGCCCCCCGAATAGGTAGCCTCGGCAAATACCGAGCGCCACTTCTTCGGAGCTTCGACAACATCGCCCAACGCATCCTGCGTATTATCCGCGGTGAATAGTTCTACCTTAAGCAAGCTCATAGGGATACACTCTGTATGCATTCAACATGTGGCGAGAGCACATCGGAAGCTCAGCGACCGAGCCGACAACAGCATCACCCTGATAGTTGTAGTTGTTGCCAGCAATCAACGCCACCGCCCTGCGGATGCTACCAGGGAGCGCGTGCTCACCATCCTCGTCGTAGCCACAGCGCACCGACACCTCGAAGCGAGAGCCCTTGCGTGTTGCCGATAGAGCGGGGAGCTCGCGTAGCTCCAGCGTAGCACGCTGGGTATTACTCTCCACAATGTAGCTATTCTCTGCGAGGGTGTGCCAAGCATCGTCGAGCCCCAGATAGCGCACCTCGACAACCTCCTTAATCGGTGAGGTTGGCAACTCCATCAGAGCATCGATGTCGTGGAAGCTGATAGTTGCGAGGGTGTCGATGATACGGCGATTGGTGTAGTCCTCAGCCATATCGAACGCATCCTTAACGCACTGCTCAGCCTGAACACGTAGCTCATCCTCGACATCCACCACCTTTAGGTGATTGCTGACGATGTCAGCGACCACCGTGGCGGGGTATATTCTCTCTAATATCGTTACCATACTTCAGAGATTAAGCGAGTGCGAGAACTGCGAGAGGCTCAACCTTGCCCTCTGCGCGGACGGGGCGACCGTCGCCAGTCACAAAGCCCTGAACACCGATGCAACCGAAGTCTGCATACTTCTGCTCATCGTACACACGAACGCGAACACCCTTTACAAGGCGACATTTATAGGTCTTCAAGTCACCGAAGATCATAGCCTTGTTCTTTGTGCCGATACCTGGCATTGCGTCATCGACTACGACCTCGTGACCGAATAGCGTTGCAGGGCCTGCACCCACAACATCGCGCACGTAGATAGGCGCACCGTTGTTGTCGCGAATCTTCCACAACGCCTTCTTTGTTGCTGACGATACGACAAACTTCGCGCGACCTACGCTGTCAAATGGACCCTTAACAGCCGACATCAAAGCAATGACATCCTCGTAAGTGATCTCTGTCGAACCCTTAGCTGTAACGCTTGGTGCCTTTGCCAAGATTGACGCGAAGTCGCCATTGTCGCCACCAGTTGAAATTACCTTTGCAGATAATGCAGCTCCGATGTGCTCTACAAAGAGATTAACAATCGCAGCCTTTACATCTGCGTTCGATGCCGCAAGCAAGGTCTCGCTTACAGGGATTGGCCGTGTGCGGAAGTCATGAGCTGCGAGGGTCACACCAACAAATGCTGCGCTACCCTCTGTCGATGCTGTGCCGACAGTCACCTTCTCGAGGGTGATAGGCGCAGTTGCCACAGGGTATGTGATATTCTCAGCGCTCTCCGACACAGTGAGGTCGATATGCGCAAGAATACCATAGGTGCCCTGGATACCCGACATGATCTCATTTTGAATTGTCGTAGGCACTACTGCTGCGCCACCGCTTGTTGTTGTCAGAGCAGTACGCTCCTCTGCTGTAAGGCTCTCGCCCTTTACATAGTTGATGAAAGCACGCTCCTCGAGGGTAGCCTTCTCCTCGGGCTTAGCATCGCGCTTATGCTGTGCCTCCGCGAAGCGCTTGTCCTCGTTCTCCATCTCCTCAGCTACGCGAAGCTGAGCGTCGATATTGTCGCGCTGAGCACGCAACGCCTCAAATGTTGAAAGCTCCTCGGCTGTGAGGTCTTTCTCCGCACGCTGCTCTGCAGCTGCTGTCAATGCGCGCATCTGCTCAACCACAGCAGCGCGGCGCTCCTTTAGATCCTTGATTTTACTCATAAAAAAACAGATATATGGTTAGAAATTCGTAATCGCTTTTGCGAGCTCAATGCTCATTGTATGGGTGCTTGGCTTGGGGCGCGAAGCCTCGAAAAGAGCGCGCTCATCGATGCCTACTGAGGGCTGTGGATACTGACCACGCACCACGATAGAGAGGTCGGCGAGCTTGGCCACTTTGTTGATGCGACGGATATCGAGTACCTTGCCGTCAAGGTTTACATCGTAGCTCCACTGGTCCTCCGCAACCCAGAACGCAAACGAGCACTCCGAGATATCGCCTCGCTCGATAAGTGCTACGAGGTCACGACCAGCGGCCGTGTCGGGCGCATCGAATGCGAAGCGCACACCAACCTCGTCGATAGTAATCTCGAGAGTCCCGACACCGTCCTTATAGCGGGCCATCACGTCACGCACCTCGCGTGAATGATCTATCACCATAACGACATCCGACATCTCGCATCCGTCAAAAGCCCCACGGCTAATGATCTCCACCCACTCGTCGTAGAACGTACGCGAATACTGCTCGAATACTACGGCATAGCCGCTAATGCGCTTTACAGCCGAGCCATCCTCGCGGTGGACCACCTCGGCACGTATCTCGGGCGATGCCGACAATCGGCGAAGCTCGATATTATTCAGATTATTACTCATTTTTATTTGTTATTGGAAGATTGTCACTGTCATTGGCAGCCATGTTCACAGGCACGAAGTAGTAGTCGCCACCCTCGTATGGTGGAAGATCCTCGAACGAACGCATCTCATTCGGAGAGTAGAGGCCGATATTGAATCCTGTGCGATAGTTATTAAATCGCGCGGTGCTATCAGCACGGAGCAGACCCTCAAACGAGATGTTGAGATAGTACTCACCCTGCTCAGCTTCGAGAAATAGCTTGTTATTCATCTCGGCCTCCATCGACACGAGAAGCGGGCGTATGCAGTTTGTGCAGTACTCGAGGTTGGCCTGCGTGTTATTCGAATAAGTACCGCTCTTTGTGTCACCTACCTTGTGGGGAGGCACGCGGAAGATAGCCGCTACCTCGTCGATGTTCTGAAGTTTTATCGCTACAAACTGAGCATCCTCGGGCGTGATGTTAATTGTGGATACCTTTGTGCCCTGCTCCAGCACCAACGGCTCAGCCGTTGTGCCGACGCGCTTCCACGCCTTAGCGAGCTGCGCTCGTAGGCGCTTGTATGCCTCCTCGCTCAGGGTGCTATCTGTAGTAAATACCCCTGTACTTTTGAGATCGTTCTTGAAGAGGTTGCGTGAGTAGAGCGTTGCGTTGCGACCGTTCTCGATAGCCTCGCGCTGCTTCTGTATCGGATTCTTGCCGACGATGCCATCGGAGCTGTAGCCCTTGAAGTGGATAATATCGCGCGATGGGATAAGCTCCTTATGCCCTGCGACGCTATACCACACATCCTCGTTGCCCTTGATAGGCGTAACCTCTGCGGGATTAAGGATGTCGAGTCGAGTAGGGTAGCCACGGCGGTCACGCGCTACGATGTGAGCGTAGGCGTTACCTGTAAGCACCAGGTTGGCGGTCATAGTTCTGCGGAAGTCTACACCAGTCATAAAGGGGTTAGGCTTCTGCATCAGCTTCGCTATAGGGTGACCACCTACGGTCTCGCGAGCGTTACCCTCGCGCTGACGCTTGACGTGCACAGGGAGAGTACCTACGTCCTCACTGATGACACGCACGCAAGCATATACGGTTGTGACACGCATAGCTGCATCCTCATCCCATGCGAAGCCATCATCGCTCGATGATGTGACGATTACTGGGAAAGGCGCTACATTGCGATTAAATATCTTTGAAAAAATACCCATTCTAAACTCTTTTGCTGTAACAAAGTTTTGCAAATCCTCAGCCTCCGCAATGGCTAAAGGGTAACATTCTGCAAGGGCGGGCGCATCTTTACACAAAAGTTTGTAATTGTGTGTACATTTTATTTTGCTATGACACAAAAAAAACCGAGGGTTTGTCCCTCGGTCCACTCATTACGCGCCTTATCGATGCTTTTTACGTGCGCAGTATTTCGAATAGTTCGCCCTGAAGCTCTCGTATGAGGAGAAGCGCGGTTTACCCATGAGCTTCTCATACTGCCTATCCGTCACCTCATAGGCTGCCTTACAACTCTCATAATAGGCGCAGTTGCGCTCGTAGCGTTCAAAAAAACCACGTGCACCATCGAGGAAGTCGCGATCTGCAGGATTAGTAATCGTCTTCGTCATATCTCAAATAATTATCGTTGTTTCCGTTGTCACTATCTTCGTCATCATCGAACCCGAGCAGACCTCTGCGTTCGTAGACATTACCGCCATCGCCATTGTCCGACATCCATTGTCCGAGGGCCATGATAGCAGCTACAATGCCGTCTATCTTCTCCGAGCTTTTAGTTTTATCTGGGCGACGGTTGCCGTTCACATCCGTACGCAGAACCACATTCGAAAGCATCCAACGCGCCACAGGGTTGTCGTAGTGATCGACAGCACCAAGGCCCACAAGTCGCTCAAATTCCTTTGTCGGAGGTGCGTAGTTGCTAATCGTTTGCGTAAATGGCTCAAGATGCGCGCCTCGCTCTACGAGCTTTGTCGCCACGGCCGACGAGTTCCACGGGTCGTAGGCTATCACCTCGATATTATACATTGCGCGTAGCTGCTCAATATCTGCAAGCACTCGCTCGTAGTCGGTCACATTACCCTCGGTGACGGTGATATACCCATCCTTTATCCAGCATGTAATATTGGCGTTCTCGCGTTGCAGCGCTGCTCGGTCTGCAACCTTTGAATCAGGGACCCAAAAGCGCCACAGCATCTGCCATCGTCCGCGCTCATTGAATAGTAAGCAGAACGCCGTATAGTCATTTACCGCTGCGAGGTCGAGCGCGCCAATACATCGACACCCTACAAGTTCCTCCATCGGCACGACACTATCTATCTCGCTCCACATTTTGTCTGGTATCCACACCTCGGGGGCATCCATCCACACATTGAACGACTTAGTCATGATGTTTGCCTCCTGTAGCGGGTCACGACGCATTGTCTTATACTGATCGCGCAGCCATGCCACACCGAGCGACTTCCCGAGGCAGGGGTTAGCTTTTACCCACATATTCTCGTCATCCACCTCGGCAACATCATCAAGCGTGAAGATAATCGCGAACGTGCGGTCAGCCTCGACGATGCCGTCGAGTACCTCCGTCAAGCTCTTACGATGAGCGAAGCATGGCACGGATGTATCGAGTCCTGCGGTTGTGATGACAAACATCAGCGGCTGTGTGCGCGCACCCATCGCCGTCTTCGAGACATCATAGACTGCCGAGGTCTTATGTGCGTGATACTCATCGCAGACGACGCAGTGGGCGTGTAAGCCGTCGAGGTTTTTTGCATCACTCGATAGGGGCTTGTACGTGCACCCCATCCGCTCGAAAGCGATAGCATCACGTGTCACAAGGCCATAGTTGCGCAGGTCGCTATGCTGCACCATCAGCTGAGCATAGTTGAAACAGATCTTCGCCTGGTCGCGTGTTGTCGCCACGGAGTAGACCTCGGCACCCATCTCGCGGTCGGCGAACTCCATATACAACGCAATACCTACGGCAAGTGTAGACTTACCATTCTTTCGCGCTACCTCCACATAAGCCTCCAGGAATCTGCGCTTGCCAGTATCTGCCATTAAGAAGCCGAACAGCACCCAGATAATGAACATCTGCCACGGTTCGAGCTTCAGGTATTGCCCCGCAAGCTCTCCTTTGACATGCTTAAGGCGTTCGATGAAGTTTATAACTCGCTCGGCATGCTGTCGGCTGAAATACCAGCCTTTCTCCACAGCGTTGTCGAGGTCACGATAGTAGCGCTCGACAGCCATCTGTACCCAGTGGCAGGCTACAACCTTACCACTGCGCACATCCTCGGCATACTGCTCTGCTGGGTGTATAGTGTTTTTCTTTGCCATATTATCCAATCATATCGCCGAAGTCGTCCTTCTTATCATCCTTTGTCCCTGCTGCTATGGCTGCAAGCCTAATGCGCGAGACTGGCGACCAACCAAACTGTGAGCCTATAGCATTAACTGCAGCGATCTTGGCACGAACGACTTTCTCTTTAGGATTAAGAGTTTTAACACTCCCATTCTTAGTCTCTACCTCGACCGTGTATCCCTCAGCCTTTAACTCTTGCTGTAATCGAATAAGCTCTGCGTACTCAAATGCGTAGATAGCAAGTGCATCAGTATCTATTTCAGCAAGGATGCCGAGTGCAAAGCATTGCTGAACTTTTATCTCATACACCTTCTTCGCCTCACCCTTAAGATGTGCGGGTACCGCAACACTAATGAGCTGGGCGTTATCACAGGATGATAGCGGAGCCACCTCTCTACACTTGCGAGAGGTTCCTCGATTTTTCTTGACCTGAGGAGGAAGAGGAGGTCTACCCATTGCCTAAAAACTTAGAATTTTGGATGTGTGTACAGAAAGTTAAGGGGGCGATTGTCAAGTCAAACATAAAAATTTTGCCGATACCCTACCCCTATTCGACTGAATATCAAAGAGGTGCGATAGGGTAACATGACTATCGCGCTGTTCCTATCCGATGCACACATTATCCATGTTTATAATTAAATAGTTATTGTCGAAGTAATTAATCAGTCATCAGGGAATTGTTTACCCCTTTGCTGTTAAATGTAATGCTCTCTCTATCTTTGCAGATGGTGTATTCCGTATGAGTAACTGACGTTGCATCTGATCAGTGTAGAGCCTTGTAGTGTTAATGCTCGTGTGTCCGAGGATATTCTGCACGGTCGCCATATCGACACCCTCAGCGAGCAGTAGCTGTGCGCATGTGTGGCGAAGCGAGTGGGCGGTGATGCGTGGGTCGGTGATCCCTATCGCCCGCAACCTATCGTGTACCATCTCGCTTATCGTCGTGCGTTTCAATCGTTGGCCACGCTCTCGACGCTCCGCCAGGAACAAAGGATCGCTCCAGCTATCCACCTCGCGTTCGCTCATATAGTCGCACAGCAGTTCGTCAAGATAGGGAGTGAGCGCCACCGCGTCGCTCTTATCGTGGCGTCCTTTACGTTGAACCATCACAACTCGAGTGTCGTAGGCACTCTCTATATCGCCAACATTCATACGCTCCAGCTCGCAAGTACGCAATCCAAGCATCAACATCATAGCGATAGCGAGCTTGTCGCGCTTGCCTGTCGTACGCCTGGTGTCGATGCTGTCGAGCAGGGCGATAGCCTCCTCGCGTGTGAGCGAGAGCTTACGATACCCTTTGTACTTCGTCGCCGAGCGTACACCATTCGTAATGTCGGTGTAGTAGCCGCGCTTATCGCAGTAGCGGTAGAACAACCTTACAGCAGTTATGTAGCCATCGACAGTGAGCGTCGAGCGTCCTGCACTCTCTAACTCACGCTTCCAGTCAAGCACCTGCTGACGTGTCGGCACTCGCGGATCGTAGTGAATAGTCGCGAGATAGCGGAACCATTGCGAGAGCTTGCAGCGATAGCTACGCTTCGAGATGTCTGCGATATCTGCACTTGCCAACCATTCGTCGATGATCTGCTGTATGGTTAGAGTGGTTGTCATAACTACTCATTATCAATTTCTCTAATTAACGCATCTGCCATCAATACAGCGAGGCGAGCTACCTTATTCGCCTCCATAGTTACGTTCCTCTCCAAAAATCTTCCGACTATGGTCTGCATCATCATCACTGCTATCTCTTTACGTTCGGCACGGCGATTTGCTCGATACTTTGCCTCCACGTCATACGCGAGGCATTTATTCTCTTTCATTTTACCTTGTGGGCTTCGCGCCCTGATTTCTTATTATGACACTTATCGCACAACCCTTGGAGGTTAGCAAAGTCAAACCTCGCACCGCCCTCGTTGATTGGCAGTATATGGTCCACCACTCGCGCTGGCACGATCTCACCTCGCTTCTCGCATTCTACGCAGAGAGGATGCTCCGCGAGGTAAGCATGACGGCATCGTCGCCATGCCTGGCACTGGTAGAACTCCGTATTTGCATGCAGTCGCCTGCCCTGCGCCACCCTCGGTGGGAGGTAGCTCTTACGTGTTGCTTTAGGTATCGTTGGCATAGCTCTATCCTCTTCGTTGATGTATTCTTAATCTGCTTTTGGCGTAGCCTCTATGCTCTTTGCCTATTGTTCTGCGCTGTGGTAGGCGTTGCACCTGTTGGCGAGGCACAAGCCGAACGAAGTCGGCAAATGCGCCTATCGCCAATCTTACCGCAGCTATGAGCTTATCCATTGAACTCCTAACAATGGCGTAGCCGTAGTTGTTGTAGGTACTCATAAGCTGATCTCTTTATCTACGCCCGCAAGCCTTAAGGCGTGCTGGAGCTGGTGTACGTATTTGATGTCGACACAACATACAGGGGGTGTTGATAACTCCCAATCTCCATCGCTGTACTTAACAGCCCACAAGCCATTGTCTATGAAGATGGCATATGTATCATCCTCGTATGTTCTGTGTATCCCATTCTTCTCCAGTATCTCTGCCGTGATGGGGATGGGTCGAATGTCGCTGATCGAGCTAACTGCGAAGGCTATGCCATCTCGTATTAGTGCAACTTCGTCGCTATAGCTTTCCCCATTACCATAAATAGAACTAATGGTGATGCATTCTTCTTTAACTTTAACCCAATCCCCTACAGATAGGTCGCTAATCTTTAGTGTTGCCATAGTTTTTGTGTTAAAAATATTCTTAACCGCAGATACAAAACCACCCTTAGTTTCTGCCAATAATTCCAAAGTCCTACCAACCAACTCGCTCATAGCTGCTTAAACTTTTTGATTATTCCAATTCGTACCCTCGATAATTCCTCAGCCGCCGAACTACAATGTCAGGCGAGGCTTCGAGCTGAGATAGCATCTGCCTAAAGGACTCGGCGGTGTAGTGCACCCCTTGTCGCGATAGCTCTCGCTTTATCTCGAGCTCCGTAGCCAGCGCGGGTTCTATCCTTTGCGCCCGCTTTCGCCGACATATATCTTCGACTATTCGCTTCAACATCTAACTCGTTGTAAAATCAAAGAACTAATCCTAATTTTAAAAGGAGAACACGGCACGCACATAGCGGATGCGGTTCGTTCTCATCGCTCAAGTTCATTAAGTAGATCTGTTATCATCTGACTTTGATCCTCAATAATCTTCCTCCGACCGTATGCGCATGTCAGCCACAACGTGCACACTCCCATCCACATTGCCGATATGTAATCTCCGATGACAATATCGGTTATGATTAGTGCGACATACAAACAGAAGAAGATCCAATAACCGATTTTCATTGATTTTTTCATAAGCTAATACTATTAAGTTTCTTGTTTATTATCACTTTATTCGCCGAGAACATCGCCATAATATCAGTATATCGCTTAGGCTTCGTGTTCGCCTTGCCCCTGCACTGGACGACCTCGCCACGCTCAATATCATATTCTACCGTCGCCTCGCGCTTGCCATCCGCGTTGCGCACCGTAAATATCGCTGACTCAGATCGGCTATAATATCGATTGTGATATACACAATGTCGTTGCTCCTCACCCTCCTCGTAGAACTCCTCAACATTCCTCAGCATTCGGGCCGTTAAGTTACCGAACTGCAGTCGCAACGATAACAGCGCCGCCCATCGTTCCTGGTACTTCTTGTTTTCTTCGATAGCCTCCAGAGCGCATTTACGCTTGCGCTCGGCAGCTTCAATCTTTGCGATTATCGCTCGTGTTGCATCATGGGCCTTAGCAAGGTTGCGAGGGCACACGTACACTTTATTGCGGATATCGCGTCCCAGCCTGATGCAGTCATTGATGTAATCACGCCAGAGCGAGGCATCAGTGACCTTATAACCGTTACGCATCGCTATTTTTATCGCGGGCCAATATTTTTCCGTCACAACCCCATATCCGCAAAAGAACGCAACAAGAGAATACTGCCCAGCTTTCGTCATTGTTTCAACGCGCGGCTCCGTGAGCAGCGCTTTAATAAGCGTGTCTGCCGACAGCCCATGTAGCCTTCTTGTGTAACCGTTACGCTTCACGCGTTCTGTGAGTTTTGCCGAGGGTGCTATAGGAGCGTTGATATTGTAGCAGTCAGGCCCATAGGAACCTCTATATCTTACTCCCATAGGCGCCCAGGTAATCCATGCGTCATAGTAGCCACACAACCCTCGGCGTGGAGACGATAAGATAACCTCATGGCCGTCGTCATCTATCCATATCTGCACCACCTCGGCGATATCGTAGTAGGCCTTAGTACCACGCCTTGCAGAGCGACAAATAATGTAGTGTCGTACCACCTGCCACTCCTTGCATGTGTCGAGCACCGTAAAGTAGTAGCGCTCGCCGTCACACTTCTGCTTGCGCGACTTCTTAAGCGTCAGCGTCTGGGCGCATTTGGGACACATATAGGGCCTCTCGTACACCCATGGCTCGCCAGCCCATGACTCACCACACTCAGAGCACCACATCTCCCCACCGTTGGCGTAGATATATCTTTCAAAGAGCTTCGACTTAGCCCATTCGAGGTTGCGGTGGCTAAGTTCCCGCAGCGTCGGGTGTAACTCCATTACACGCCTCTGCCTCTTAGTTTTCGGTGTCATAGCTAAAAGAGCGACTGCGATATCTCTTGAGGCTGCTCTCGTTTAGTTGCCTTAGACTGCTGCTTGTTGCGCATCTCAGCAAGGCACTTATCGTAGTAATCGCGCTCAGCATTCTTACGGAGCTCCTCTTTGCGCGCCTCCTCTATCTCTGGTGTCGTTGGCACCACTATTCGGCAAGGCGTATGCTTGCCAGGCTTGATGTCGCTCTCATCGTAGTAGTGGACTGCAAGACCCTCGACCTCCTCCGCACTTAGGGCATTAACGCCCATCTGCTCTACGGTGTTGATGATGTAGTGACAACACTCATCAATACTCTTTGACTCTTTAGCGTAGGACTTCGCGAATAATTCGTCATCAGCAGCTCTTTTGTCGAGCATCGCTTTAATCGCCTGAGCAAATAGCTCACTTCCTTTGTTTGCGTTTGCCATAGTTTGTAGTTAAGTTAAGTTATGCCATCCAAGCGTATCTCGGGTTGCCGAGCTCTGCTTTCTGTTTTATCCGATGGTCGAGCATTGCCCATTGTCTGAATGTCGTCGCGAATGAGCCGAGCATGCCACCGCTCTGCGGGATCTTATTCTCCATAGCTTCGACTACTCGCTTGATATCTTCCGCATCGAAGCTCTCATCCAACTTGACAAAGTCGGCAGTGGTGCAAGGCTTAGCGAAGCATAGTAGTAACGCTCGGTGATTAGCCCATAGCCACAGATAGCCTCGTTCGCATCTCGACAGCTTATCGTACATTGCGCGACCTACTGCCGTAGTCATTACCCACTCATTAGCCTCTGTCGCTGCCTGCACAAGCGCTGGCGCGTCCTCACGTGTGCGCATCGCACGTGCGCGCTCGAAGAATTTTACGAGATAATTACTATCTGTGTGTGTATTATTATTCTCTCTTATATACTCTTTATTATTATATGTTTCGCTTGGCGTTTCAATGGGCGTTTCGCTTGGCGTTCTATACTTCGACTCTCTCGGTATGCAACATACGCAATCTGAGGGCTTTACAATCGTTACACTCGTTTCGCTTGGCGTTTCGCTTGGCGTTTCAGCGAGTAAAACTACAACCTTGCGGGTGTAGCACTCAATAAGTGGTGTAGCACCCTCTGCGAGCTTGTGGAGATAGCGAAATACTGCCGACTTAGACCACCCCCAGCGCTTGGCCAACTGACCCTGAGAAGCAAGAACCTCACCCTTGTAGAGAGCTACCGAGCGACCCTCGCTAAGCTGCACGATGCGGTCAGCGAAGCTCGCCTGTGCGATAAGGTCGAGATACGCCTCCTGTGGCGAGAACTTACGAGGAGCAAGCCAATTGGCAGAATAGAAGTACTTGCGCCATACCTTTACATATCCCTCGATCATAGCCTTAGTCATATTTAGATTGAGCGTATGGGTCTATCGTTACCGTGCTGCGAGATACACCAGTATTCCACATCTTTTCGCACTTATTCGCCGATGTCACCTTTGACATGTTTTTCTCTCGCACACCCTCGATAGCCTTTAGAGGCTCAGGCATGCAGTCAAGAGGTCGCCCATCATCATCACTTCCGCCACGACTTCGACAATTAGAGAGCACTACGATATCATCCGCCGAGCGTGTATTCATATATCGTCTGCCATTCTGATTGACCTCGTAGCTCACAATACCGCTGGTATGCGGCACGCGCACCTCGACAACTATCGGGAATAGGTGCTTTGTCGGGTCTTTAACCACCGTAAGAGTTGCTACCTCACGCCCATCGCGAGTCTGCAAGACATCGGTTGGCTTGTATAATTCGAGTGAAAAACGCTTTACCATTTTTGCCTGTTTTTGATACGTTGTGCGATAGACGAGATTCGAACTCGCGACCCCAACCGTGGGAGGGTTGTGCTCTACCACTGAGCTACTATCGCTTGAATTGCCCCGCAAGTATGCTGCAACTGGAAAAACCTATAGACAAAAAACCACCTGCTCGCCTTTGGGGCTCATTCGTAACACTTTCGCAGTTGTGCGCTTCGATCTCAGCTCCTGGAGCGTTGATCTCAGGTTTGTGCAGCATATAGCTACTCTACCTCACTTACTTGAGCGAGTGCGTGGCGGAGGACTCGAACCCCCAACCCTCCGATATACGGAGCTCTGCCATTGAGTTAGCCACGCAGTTGGCCACGGTCGTCATTGGTAGCTGAACAAAACAAAAACAAATGTTGGTTAATTAAATATTTATTGCCGTGGCCATATAAAGAACCTTGCACAGATTGCCGCTGCACCCCGAGTCTTACTTATCGGCGACCAACCGTTAGGCTTCCCAGGACCTCAGTAGCGGCCTCCAGCGCGGTCAAGCGCTGTAGGCCAAGAACCTGCCGAGCCGTCGCGGAGAGGCAGGAGCAATGAAGAAAATAACCTTTTTAACTACTATATCAGAACATTAGCCCTTTTAGGGTAGCGGCTGGGTAGGCGGTCAGGCCACCCCAGCCAAGTTCTCGCGAGCCGTCGCGGAGGGCGAGAATCAAATTTTACAACACTCACAAACAATTAAGAAAGATGTAAAACCTTTTAGGTAGTGGCTGGCGGGGCGGTCAAACCCCACCAACCCTCGGGCGCGCATCCCTGCGGACCCGATTCGATCACACATTAAGACACAAATCCAAAGAAGTAGAAATCGTGAGCAGCGAGGGACTCGAACCCCCTCAATCGCCTACCATTGCCTCGGCAGTGGTCTCGGCTACAAAATAACTAACATATTAAATCATAACTTAACGAGTAAACTTTCAAAACCCCGCCCCGCCGTCGGTTGCGCTCCTATGCGCGCTGCGCATCGTGTGTCAGGCGTTCATGCGCGATGGGTAGTAGTCATACTCCTCCATTCGCCACGCATCTCGCCAATCCTCGCCAACGAGTGTATCACCTGCCCACTCGCTGATATCAATGTACAACATAGCCTACCCTCTATTAATTGTTCTCCTTCGTTTTTGATAGTGCCTCGGCAAGCTGGGCGCTATCCTGAGCGCGCTGCTCCTCCATAATCTCCCTAAGGGCCTCACGTTGTAGCGACTGCTCATGAGCCACATATCGCATAAATCTCCACATCTTAAACGCTCCCGCCAATCGGTCGAAAAACGTAACCTTCGTAGTTGTCATCATAGTACTATAGGTTTCTTATTATTAATATTAGCCATTTCTTGTTGCTGTCTGCGCTCCGCTTCCACGAGTGCAGCAATCTCCAATCGCGAGTACATCAGCTTGGAGTTCTTGGCACCACCCTGACGGATAGGCTTCAACACCCCCGCTGGAGCTGTTCGCTTGACAATCCATCGGCGACCGAACTCCTCGTATGCCTGACGCTGACTGATAAGGTCATCATTCGGCCTGGTTTGTCGTACGATCGCGGCTGCTACGATTGTAGCGAACTGCATAATCTCGTTAAAGTCTTGTGCGATAGTAGTCGTCGCCCCCCTGATTATCGTCATCTTCTGCTCATTACTGATCCCTCCAATATCGCTTAATGTCACGCCCCATATATCTGCGATAGCCTGTTCGTCGGCTCACTACGCAGCGTATAAGTCCTGCGTCTGTGTGCATCCTCAAGGTGTTGCGGTGGATGCCGAGTATGGCAGCTGCCTGCGTTACATTCAGCTTGTCGCCATCGTTTACATTAGGTTCTACTGCAGTCATAGTTATTGCGGTTTTTGTGGTTACGTTTACTTGACGCTGCGCTTTCTCTTTAAGTTAAGCGCAACACGCGCAATTCGTTTTTGCCTGGGATGACATTCATTTCGAATGTCGCGCGACCTGACTTCTTAAGGCGGTGCTTCGCGTTCTGGAACTGTGCGTATGCCGTTCCCTCCAGCGCAAAGAAGTGCACCTCGCCAATAGGCAACGCCATCAGCTGCGCTGTGTACGAAGGTCGCTTCATCACTTCCGTAATCATAGGTGTATCTCTCTGTTTATTACTCATATATTTGCTTTTTTGCATTCCACTTTGTAACTTTGCTTGCAAATATCATTGTTTGTTGGTGCAAATGTAATATATTATTTTTAATTAGAACTATAAATGTACTAAAATGTGTTATAAAATGTTTTTATAGAACATTTATAGGTTATAGATTAGAACAATGATTATGGTAAACTTTAAGCAATTAATGTTTGATAAGAGCTTAAATCAAAGCGATTTAGCTCAAATATGGGGAGTTAGTCAATCTTTGGTATCTAAGGTTATCCGAGGAGAAAGAGGAGTCCCTGAGTACTATATCGCCAAGCTTGTAGAACACTTTGGCGATGATGTCATAAATCAGTACACAATCCCCGACAAGCCATTTGAGGGCATAACCAAGGATGTGCAGGTCACAATTATTGACCCCGAAACCGTGCAGGAGATGCGCAAGGAGGTGCGTGAGGAGATAGAGGAGGTAGAGTCGTTCCCTATTCTCCCCGAGGATGTAACCACAAGCCCGAATACCGATGTGCTCAAATATGTCGAGGAGAATGGCTCGGAGCTGGAGACAATCAATCCCAGCCAACTGCTAAATGATGCTAAGGTAGATGTTGCCGAGCGCATCAAGCGTACATCAATGCTTCCTACATTCCAGCCCGAGGACACCGTATTTATTCGCTTTATCAAGGATAAGATGAAGATAGTAGATGGAGAGACCTACTACCTCGACTGCAAGAATAGACCTACGATGATACGCTTGGTGAAGTTTGAGCCCGACGGCAAACTACGCCTCATAGCCAAGAACTCACAGTACGGCGACATCATCATTGACCGCTGCGACATTATAAATATAGGTGTAGTGGTGGCGTTGTTCCGTATGACCTTTGGCGATCAATACTCGGAGCTGGAGACTCTACGCAGAGAGAAGGATGCCGAGCGCGAGAAGAAAGATACGCAGATAGATAAGATGCTCGAGATGATGCAAGCACAGGGAGAGCAACAGAGTAAGTTGATAGATTACATAACAAAGGAGAAGTAATATGAGATTTTTAACAGCATTAATCACATCGCTATTCATAGCGATAGGCGCATCTGCGCAAGGAGAGGCTAATCTTAATGAGTTCGAAAGAATTACCAATCACAGAGGGCATTTAGTGTGGAGATGTTTTGTCGAAGACCGCAGACCAATGTGTGATCTCATCGACGATATAGGGAGAGAGATTACAATAACGGAAATTGTAGGCAATATTGTGTTGGGAAGAGTAGATGGGTATGCTTTCTGCACCTATCCTATGCCATTGAACGGACAACTTCCTTTAGATGCCTCACTATATAATGCGCTTGTCGTTTATGAGTTTATCGAGGACGGCTACATCGTAACCGTCTCGCGAATATATTATCGACACACATCGGTTGATCAGTATTTCGGTCCAATCGAACATCTAATCTATCGCGATAACGGCGAGGAACGCCAAAGAGCGAAATACGACTACAAATACTTAGATAGGGTCTTTAGCGATAATTTTATACTAAAGGGCGAATAGAAATCGCCCTTTTATTTGCCCTTTGAAATCTTCGTCCAATCTACGAGCCTCACCACCTTAGCGTGTGCATCGAACAGGCGTTGCCAATCACGCTCGATGTATCGGTCTGTAATCTTCATTGCCTGGTCGGAGTGGTTGAGTAGCTCGTGAACGGTGTACATATCTATCGCGCACGCATTACGCGCGAGCGTCGCGTATGTGTGACGTGCGCTATAAAATGTGTATTCGCGCTCATACTTCACCACCTTGCCGATGAGCTTCACGGCGCGAGGTATCATCCCGAGGAACGATGTCGAGGTGACATAGCGCCGATGGAAGCGGAACAATCTCTTTTTGGTAGGATCGAGGTGTCGCTCCAGGAGTGGGCGCACCTCGGGAACTACCGACACACGATAGTAGGCTTTATCGGCTCGCGAGTGTGTGGTCTTCTTTCGATTATATTCAATATAGTCACCGCGATAGGCGCTATATGGCAAGTCGTACATATCAACGGCGTTCATGCCGCCGAGTGCGAAAGAGAGCATAAACACGTCACGCCCGAGGTCGCGGATATTGTTCACCGCACTGTCGTCGTCGAGGTCGGCAATGCGCTGTAGCGTAGCGAGGTCAATAGCTCGAGGCTCGGGGAGCGGGGCTGTCGGTATCTTGTATTTCGCGAATGGCGATGTAGTGATGCGCACCTCGCCGCTATCCTCGTCGTTGTATTCAAGCTTTGCGGCATTGTGCACCGCCTTGATAATCGACATATAGAGGTGGATGCTTCCAGGAGACACCTCCTCTTTCCGTAGCCATGCCTCGTAGTCGCGAAGTAGCTGTGCTTTGACATCGGCGATATCGAGGCCGAGCGCACCACGATAACGCTCGAGCGACTTCGCCACGACGAGGTAATTAGCTCGCGTGTTACCTTTGCTCTTGCGCTCGGCAATCGTGCGAGTGTAGGCGATGAAATCGAGCCTAAAGCGGTGAGCACTCTGCGATCGTGACTGCAGGTAGTTTACCAACTGTCGCACATCGTAGGAGTCTGCAGCCACACCCAATTCGGCTACAGCATTACGCCACTCGGCTATAATGCGCTCGCACGCATCGATGATGCGTTGATCCTTAATCTTCAGCGCGCGCGTCAGCTGAGTGTGGTGCACATACATCGGTGTTGCTATACGGATAGCATTGCGGTTGTGCGTGACACGAATCTTTACGTTGTACGTGCCGTCAGCACGCTTGCCGTTACTCATCACAAGAGCCTTGAAGGTTGCCATAGTCGTAGTTAGGTTATCGGATTAAGCATTTGCCAACATTTCTAAAAAACACCTGCCAACAAATTGCCAACATTTTCGCGCAAATGTACAAACTTTTGTGTAATTGTGCAACATTTTCGGATTTTTACACCTCCGCTCAAATCGGCTTAAAACCGCAAAAAAGCGGCCGAGAGCCACTCTCACAGCGGTTCTCGACCTCCCGAGGGCAAAACCCTCTAAACTACTGGGGGAAACGAATGTAAACACGAGCTAACTCCGCTATATAACAATGAGATAGCATATCCGCCTAAAATGCAAAATATCAACTATTTGCCAACTTTGCAAAATAATCCCACACCTTTGTCGGTGACGGATAGTCTTCGTCGGCGAACCAAAAGGCTATCGCTCCGTCGATAATAGCCATGTCGCGAAGCTCGAGTGAGTCGATGTGTGACGATGCCCAGTTGTCGTAGTCGTGCCACTGACTATTGAGTGCGACATAAAGGTCCCACTCCGTAACCTCTGCAGGGAGCTTTGCACGATACGTTTTTGTCGCAGCCATCACCTGGTCGATGGTCCAGTGCTCTCCTCGATGCACCGAGCCATTAGGTGATGTGTGGTGCATCCTCTCGACCTGCCAACGTGCATAGGCTTCGTCGAAGTGAGCACCGAGCATCTGCTCGTGAGCTCGGCGCATAAATGCCCAGAACTTAGCTGGATGCGCCTCACGCATCTCCTCTAACAACTCGCTGACATCTTCGATGCTTGCCCACATCAAACTCTCGTTGGCCCGCATCTTCCCATAGTTATTCTTGATAAATTCAAAGTACGTCATAATCTTATCTAAATTTATCGGTTAATATATCTTTGAGCGCATCGAAAGCATTAGCACCGACCTCCACACCGAAGAGGTTGATGTAACCTCGCTCTGCGGCTTGTGCGCGCATAGCCTCGACATACTCTTTAGCAACCTCCTCGACCTCCGCGTCGGTCATACCACCGAGGTACTTGTCGAGTGTTGGTCGTATGAATCGGCGCATCGTAGGCTTGAGCAAGAAGCCCAGCTCATTATAAATGTTGTATGTGCCGACATCGACACCGAGCATCTGCATAAAGCTTCCTATACCACTCTGTGGAGGTATCTTGACATTTGGCAACACGCTCTTGGCAACGTTCATTCCCCACTCGCTCAGAGCCTCGCTTAACTGATCTATGCTTGCCATAATATATTACTAACTTTTATGTGATTTATTAATGGTTTACTAAAGAGGGAGGGTGTTACCCCTCCCATCGTTTAACACTCGCACTCGCACAAAGGGTTACGAGTCTGCATTACCGCCGAGGTCGAACCAGCAGTATAATCTGCTACGGCTTTAGGCGCAAATGTGCTATTGAGGTAGCCTACGATGCTCTTGTCAGCACACTTTCTGCGCTCCGCCTCAAGCGCAACAGAGTAGTCAATCTTCTTGTCGAGCTCACGGATCGCATCTGCATTGCCCTGATTGCGTACTCGCTGCTCGCAGATAAACTCGCGCACACCTCTCAGCTCACCGTCGAAATACTTGTACATCTCAAGCATCTTGCCATCGGTAAAAGTATTCGCCTTGAGCAACGAGATTTCAGAATCCTTTGCCGCGAGCTGTTGCTTGAGGTCAAGCTCATAGCGATTCACACTATGATCCTCGCTGCAGGCTGGTTCGCTACGCTGGAAACCCATACTCAACAGCATAGGGATAAGCATCGACATAATAGCCTCCAAGCCCATGCCGTTAAACGTGCCCTGATTGAACAACCCGCCTACAAGGTTGCGCAAGTTGATGCCTGCGAAACCAGCGGTACCAAGCGCAGAGAGAACCGTGTTCAAGTTCACCTGTCCATTCGAGGGGACTTTTACGTCGTAACCCTCGCTCGATTTTACGTGTGTCATAACCTAACTAATTTAAGAGTGAAACAATAAATCTCGGACTTTACGTCCTTGATGCAAAGGTCTACAAACCTCACGCGATTGGCGAGTTAGGATTTCCTATGCTTCGGCAACGATTTCTGAAAGAACGGAAATGAGCTATAAGTGAGCTATAAAGTGAGCATAAGCAACGCGTCGGAAATGCCGACATGTTCAGTTACCGAGTAATATTGGACAGCTGGAGACAGGATGACCTCAGTTAATAAAAAAAAAGCGAGGTGTTACCCTCGCTTCTTGCTAATTAACAACCTTCGTATGGTTGAGTATTGTCGCTATCTGCTTGATGCAGTAGCCTGTACGCTTACTTATCTCGCCATATATGTATCCTCGGCTGATAGCGTAGTATAGTTCTCCGTATTGAGCGCGCAACTCATCATCGATTGCGTGTACCTCGTTGTGATGCTTAATTACTAATGGAGATATCTCGTCCTTTACTCTATGCTTATTCATAATGTACTCCCACCAAAGGTGCAAGCACTTCGCTGCAGAGTCTAACCGTTGCCGTGTGTCGCACTTGCACCTACCTCCGTGGGTGGAGCTGTAGGTGGCTCTGCAACGCTCGGGAACTCATCCCAATAGACAAAGACTAAATCCTCCATAATCGTAGTAAGGTCATTATTCGCTTGCGATTCTGCCACAGAACAACCGCGAGGAGTGCCGTGCTTACGATGCGTAGGCACTTATCCCACCAGGTAGCCTTGCGCACCTCCTTCGTCACTACACGCTCCTGGAGCTGTCGTCTAAATACAACAACAGTGTCGATGATTATGCTGTCGCGAAACTCTGTGCGCGTAGGGAGCATCGCACTATCGCGGGTGTCGAGGGTGTGGTGTAGCTTGCCGAGAGCATCTATCTTGGCTGTCGATGTGCAGTAGTCATTCGACAGGTAGCTGCTATCAGCCTCTGTTACCACTCTTTCGTGGCTCTGAAGCAGAGGGCGCATATAGATAGTGTCGTGAAGGATGACACGCACCACCTCACGCCTACGATGTTCCAGGCTATCTGTCGTAGCTTCCACCGATGCAATGTTCTTGCTCGGTGCGCAACTCGTAGCTGATAAGCCTATGAGTGCCAGGAGTGCGAGTGCTATTATGTATAACACATCGCGTAAAGCCTCACGCTTCATAATTATAGCAGCTTATTACGATAATCCTCAATAAAGAGCTTCCAGCCTTTCTCCACCTCGGCAATGTTAGCCTCTACACCATTCTCTACAAAGCTCATAGCAGCGACTATAGGTATCATCACATCGCCATTGGTGGCAGTAATACGACCATTTGCCGACACGCCTGAGCGTTCTGCTACGGTGTTGATATAAGCCTCGGTGTGATTCTCGTTCTCAGGCGCGTAACGCGCTATCATCTTAGCGATGGTGTCAATGCCATACTTATGTTGATAAGTATAGAGTACAACGAAAATCGCTCGATAGCCATAGGCCATTGTCGTGAACTGCTTAAAAGCTTCATCTTTCGAAGGAACAATCTCTCCCGCATAGACGATGCTATTCTTGCGGATGTTGCCCGGGTTGCAGTTGCGCAACCCGCGAGGTAATTGTTTCTTTGTCATAGTTAATCGTGCTTTTTAGTTTTCTCAACCATTGTCGCTATTGTAGTGATAACCTGCGCTGCCTTATCCATTGTGTCGGCAGACATAATATCCTGCATCACAGAGGGCATCTCTGCGGCCGAGAGTTTACGCTTCTTGCTATTCTCGACAACGCTACGCGCCTCGATGATGATTATTGAGAGTGTTGCCACAATCGTCATGAATGGCAGGTAGTAGAATGAGAAGAATGCTCCGAGTATGTCGAACATCAGAGCAAATATCAGCACCTGCCAATAGCTGCCGATCTTAGCTATAGTTCTGCGGAAGCCATGCGACATGAGAGGCTGGTGCAGCGCACGTGCGGTAGTGATACCACTCCAGAAATCTACCAGAGTGGACATCACCATGAAAAACCAGCACACGAGAGTGATTGCCACACGTATTATGACATACTCTCCGAGGCCGTGGAAGTCACCTGAGTTGATAAGGTTGTACATAGTTAAAATGATAGCTTATATATCGTTTGGTTCGGCTTTTGGAATGACACCCACATATAATTATCATAGATACCCACACCTTCAGGCTCTACCTCCCCGAGGAACGAGAAGTCTAAACGACTTGTAATTGCTTTTTTCAGCAGGTCAATCTGTAGTAGGCCTCCCTCGGTTGCGGTATTGCCATACGATAGATAGAGTCTCCCCGCCGAGGCACAAGCTCCCTGCTCTGCATATATAAACGGCAAGCGGAACACATCGAGTGCCTGAGATGTCTCGAGCGAGACATCTCCATCCGCCAACTTAGGCAACTCATATCTCGCGATTATCGACTCATTACCAGAGGATACACTCCAGCTATTCTTGGAATAGCCGAACAATATCAACTCATTATTCTTTGTGTCGATCGCGCAATTAGGCAGATACATAAGGCTGGAGCCTTGCGGCAACGAGATAGTCTGTGTCAGCTTCATAGCATAGTTGCCACTTGCTCCTGTAATTCGATAAGCATACACCTTGTTCTCATCCATTGAGCTAATATATAACACTGGGAATACATCCGTAGGGCTAACTCGTTCAACGCCAAATCCACCACTACCAGCGTGATTATTGCCTGGTGTCAATGTTAATTTTTGCACCAATGTTTTTGACTCTACATCATAGATCTCAATCTCAGCATTATCAGTATGGAACTGAAAGAAGTATCTATCGAACATTGCGGCCCCCTGGAAATAGTAGCTCGAGTCTTGCATCTTGAGGTGAGAATCGCAACGGAACGGATAACCCCCCAAAGTAATACGCTCGCCCAAGTAACGCTTGCTGCTATGTTCTACGGCATAGTTTCCAACGCATTCCTCCGCAGTCATCGCAACGACACCAGAGCCGCTATATAATTCTGCCGACACAATGGTATTAATCACATCGATGTCGGATCTGGTCATGTCGGCATTATCGACACGAGCGAAGACGATTCGTACCCACTTATAGCGACCAGCCCCCCATTTATACTGATATACGCTATTGCCCGACATCCAGCCTGAATCAAAGTCTAAACTTGTAATGGCGGTCACTCCCTTATCCTCAGAGAACCCCTGTACGGCATAGCGATAGATACTATTGGGCACTGAAATCTTGTAGAGCAATCTTTCTTCGACCCATCCGATTAGCGCATACGCTCTTGTCGTTTGCGCACCGAGCGCTACAGTAGGCATTGCTAATGGGACGGTATCTCGAACAACTGAGAATGGAAAATCTGCCGCGATTGCACCATTCTTCAAGTTGCGAATGCCGCCGAGAACAATCTCCGCATAACCGATGGGATTATCGAATTTCTTAGGGTAGCAAAGCCCCTCATAACTGTTATAGACTATAACGCTTGCTGACGAGGTCGTATTGGGGTTCGTAAGTGGTATTGCTCGATAGTTCGATATAGCTTTATTGCAAACGACACTCCCGCCGTTGTACACCAGAATTGCATCCTCCGTTAAGTCTAAAGTATCCCCCGATATTATCGGATAAGTGTAGGCATGATTATACCCACTTGTCATACGTGGAATTACGGCAGTTATCGCAGCACGTTCGACAGCCTTGTTCTCGATGATAACGTCACCATCGTTGTATGTTGTTATGACATCTACACCATCCTGTGTGCGGAATACTACGAGCACACGGAAGAAACGAGCAGTTGGGTAACCTGCGATATTAAAGACCTTATCTGCTGAGTACGATAGTCGCACGATGAACTTCTTATTGTCGTCGTAGAGCACAAGGTTTGCCGCCACGATCTTATCCTCGAAGCCTCGTTCCGCTATATATATACAGTTTCTATCCGCGTAGTCGGCCACCGAGAAAAACTCAGGAGTGTAGCGCACGTATGGAGAATTATCAGTAAGCACACCACTTGAGCTTATCGAATAACCCTCTACAAGGTCATCATTGCCGAGAATACGGCTGCCCGATTTACGGTCCACCACCGCCTGAAGTATCTCATCTACGTCTGAGCCTTTCCATTTGCCCTGATAATCTAATGTTGCCATATTATATATCTTTTACTGTATAAATCAAACCGTCTGCCGTTATGTATCTATAACCGTCTGCCGTGATGTAGTTCGCGAAGCGCGAATCATCCTCACCGACCCTTATTCGTTTACGCATGAGTGACAACCCATCTACCGAGAAAACATCTGAGCCCGCCAGCCACATCGTTGAGCCAGCTGGTGCATCCTCTCGCGACAGCTGCACCGTTTGGCACGTGCGACTGTCGAACACCGAGCCGCCATCACTGCCCGCCAACCTAAATAGTGTAAGCGCTGAGTTCATCCCGACATATTGCCACTCGCTCGCCGAAAGCGTATAAATAGGCGAGCTCTCATCGATGCTGTAAGAAGGGTTAGCAACTGAGTATAGCTTCATATCTGAACCTGCCTGCAGCAGGAGTTGTCGCCCAGATGCACCAAGCATCCTATACCCCCCTCTCCTCCATGTCACATACTCCCCGAGCTCATGCTTCGCGAAGTCGCACCATAGCACCGCATTATAGCTATTGGATGTAGCATAATACATATTGACGAAATAGCCATTTTCTGTCAATATAATATCATCTACCGACATCATCTGCCCGACTTTCCAAGCGCATTCCACCTCAGCAAGCAACCCGCCCTTGCCATCGACGATATAGGTATATACAACATTGTTCCCCATATTGCCAATCATCACCCACACATCACACAGTGAGTTATATTTTGCCGCTATCGCCGCGAGCTGTGCATCTTGGGCGTTGGCAGGACGCGTGCTTATCGCCGTGCCGTAGACATTCTGCACCTCAGAGAGCTGCTCACCGTTATCGTTATATGCGTAGAGGTGGTAGACCTCACCCACCACAATCTCCTCAATGACGCATACGCAGTTGTACCCCTGCCCGAGATACTTCTTATACATCGAGCTTCGCAACTGCGACACCTCGCCACTCACTGTGTCGTATCGGTACACATTGAGAGAGCTTTCGTCTGTGTATATCACCGAGCTGTCGAGGGCTACCCTGTTTCTTATTGCAGGTCCTGCAAACGTAAGCTCAGAGGGGTCAGGGCGAAGCGGCAACACCTCACGTAGCTGCACATCGTAGATGTCACGCGCAAGTATCGAACGGATGTAAAGCGGACGATACACCCTGCCGTCATCGTCACGGAATAGCGAGCTGAAGTCTATCGGGTCGGGCTGAAGCATCTCGCCCTCCAGCTGGCGATATACATCACCGCGCAACTCCTTAACCTTACTTGTCACAGTGTCAGCAAGGCGACCGCTGATAGTAGGCGACACGAAGCCATATATCGGTGCAATATTATCAACATCGACTATCGCGGGGATGCTTGACGTATTCGATATTGGCAGCACGAAGCTGTCGGTATATCTCTGCACGTAGTTATCCTCTTCGATGCCGTAGCCGCTGACAGATACCTTATCCTTAAGGTTAGGCAACACCGCTGTCGTAGACTGACGCAGCTCGAGCTTAGGATTGCCGAGGTTGTATTCTGCAGGCATACCGTCGAGATTATCATTATTGATAGCAAATACCAGCACCAACTTATACGCGGGCACGCCAAGGTCGGGTAAGCCCACCACATCTAACACCACGTTAGTCGAGGTTAATAGCCACGTGCTAACATTGTCACGAAAGTTATAGCTATTCTTAGATGCTTGCAGTGTAATCTCCGTCAGCTGACTAATAGTTGTTCCTGTAGCCTGATAGCCATTGGGGACCTTAACCCACTGCTTATTCGTTGGGTTATACGTCCACACTATCCCATCGACGTAGAAGCGATAGTCGCCATCTTCGCGGAACGTCCACGAAGTAGGGTCTATCGCTGCGTCTACCGCGTATAATCCGAAGTGCACCTTATTATCCACCTTGTTTGAGCGATTCCACAAATCGAGGCTGATGGAGAGCTCTACCTTGGGCGCTGCGCTGAATAGGCCATCGAGCACGTATGCCTGGCCACAATAGGCATTGGCCGTAGGAGTTACAAGGCGCTGACGCACCGTATTATCTGCGCCCTCATAGGTGAACACACGCTTCGCATCGCTTTTGCGCACAAAAGCATTAAGCCACCTCTCGGGGTTGGTCATTCCGTCAATCATCGACGAATAAGCCGCGTCGGGGTGCTCAATCTTGATCGCACCAAGCGGACGTGCCATCGACATACTCCCTGTCGAGAGCATACCACGCTTGCCTCCGCCATACAACGGAGTGAGTGCCTCACGCTCTGCAAGGCCGAAGCTCTGCGGGATATACTGGAAGCTCTCGGGGCGCGAGTAGTCTACGAGCGAGTACACTGAGCGCACCACCCAGCGGCCGTAGCTCTGGTACAACTGCAAGCCGAACGTCTGCAGCACGCTCTCCAGCACATCGTAGAATGTAGGGACATTCTCGCCAAAAGCATTGTATATCGCCTCAGCCGTTAGACCTACGACGCTCAGCGTGTTCTCCAACTGCGAAACAGCTACAGGGTCGTATGGCCACACGTCCATCGAGCGTAGCCCCAATGGTTCTAACAACGCAGTAAGCCACCCTTTCACCGACAGCGTAGCCGATAGCTTGCGCTTATCGCTGTCGAGGAAAGGAATAGACTTTAAGGCCGAGAATCCGTCGTTCGCCACGATATGCACCTGGTATGGCGGGCGCGATAACGCCTGCGAGTAGTTACCATTTGCAAGATAGCCCTCCCACATCACCACGCTGCGCTCCACGCCATCGGCACCCTTGCGGCTTTGTGCAAGCAATACCTTATAGCCGAGAGGATCGAGCGTGAATAGCTCAACATAGGGGTCGCCCGCCTTAAGACACATTAGTGTTATCGCTAACTCGCTGGCGATTATCGGTTGCAGTTCCGAGCAATCTCTATCTCCCTGCGTGAGCGAGAACACATCGCCAGCCACAGCAAGGTCCTCACTCTCTCCGCTGTAATCTTTCTTGTAGATATACAGATGGTAGAGTTGCTTACCTCGCATAGGCGAGCGCCATTCGGCGGTATATCTTAGGCCATAAGTTGCCATACTATCCTCGATACTTCAGATGGGTGTTTGTTCTGTTCAACACGGCCACCAGGTCGTAGCCGTCTACGCGCAATGTCACATCGCCTGCTAACTCCAACGATGGCGCGCCCATATACTGTCGGAGCTTCGATAGCGGCGCGATCACCTCTGGGTCGCTTGCCGCGCCTCGGTTGTCGCCCACCACAGCTAACGTAGGAGCGTAGGCAAGACCACCACTCGCAAGTGCTGGCACTTTGAGCATTGCCTCCGCACGTCCACGCATCGCAGCACCTGCGGCTACTGCTGCTGCACCTGCCGCAAGTGCGATGCCCCAGCCGAATGGCTTCGACATCAGCGATGTGAATGCCGCCTTAATCTTCTCAATGATACCCGAGTAAATGATGAGCTCCTTGCCGAGTGACTCAAGCGCGGTTCCGAGCATCTTCAACAGACTTGCCCAGGGGTCTGCGAGCCCCTCGCCCGCGCCGAGCGCGCGGAATCCCTCTGCCATCGCGTCTACCATTCCGTTGAATGCACCTGCTACAATGTCACCCACCGACATTGCCAGCTCTGCGAAAGATATAGCATCAGCCACTACACTCTGCATATTGGCACGCATCTGCGCGAGGCCTTGCGCAAAGGTTGATGTGTTAGCGATTTGCTCTGTGAGCTTATCGGTGTCAATTTCTACACCTCCGCCCAACCCCGCGAGATTTGCCCCATTTGTGGCGATTCCCGACACAGGAGTAATCTTTGGCTTAGGTGCTAAGAGGGCGACAGCTGCATAACTCGCTGCCAGCTTCTCATTTGCCTCGGTAGCCGCCTCGACAGCTGGGGTGTATTTTTGTCGGAGCATCTCAGCTGCTGATGCTGCCGATAAGCCCTCTCCTGTAGATACAAGTTCTCGGTCACTCGTTCCAGCTGCTACGCCTACTCCAAATAGCGACAACGCTCCTGACGCGAAGTACTTGCCATACTTGGCCACGAAGCTGGCAATCTTAGGAATCCACTTCACAAGCTTTCCGACACCTGTCACAATCTTGCCAATGCCACCGACGATAGGGAAAATGAGTGCTCCCACCGTCGTAAGAATCCCAATCCATTTAGTCACCTCGGGTGAAATCGAACCTACCCAAGTGGCCAGCTTCTTAAGCCAACCGACTAAGGTCTGCAGAGCTGGGACAATGACTACACCAAGCTGCTCACCAATGTCGCCTAACTGATTTTTTAGCTGTTCGAGCGGCCCCGCACCTGTAGATGCTGCAGTTTCAGCGAAGCCCTTGTAATTCTCATTCACGTAGTCGATAGCCTCGCCTGCCATCAGCTGCTCTTTAGTGAGATTCTTTAGCGCAGGGATGCTCTCGCCAAGCTCACCCGTCATACCGCCAAAGGTCTTGGCTAAGTTCTTAACCGCCGACTCAAGCGAGATGCCGAGAGCCGCCGAAAGTTGTACAGCGGCGTTCATCGTTGCACCTATCTGCGTCTCTGTGAGTCCGAGCGCTGCGAGATAGGCCTGCTGTGCAATAATCTCCTCATCGCCTATCGTACTGCGCGACTGAAGCTCGCCAGCCTGGGCAATAAGCCTCTGCTGCACATCGCTACGGCCATTAAGAGCATTGAGCAGCTTAGCCTCGGCCTGAAGCTGTGTATTTGCCAACTTGACCGCTGCACCAGCTGCAGCCGCAAGTGGCAACGTGATATATGTCGTCAGTGTTCTGCCAACTCTCTCCGCTTTTTTCGCGAATATCGTCACATCCTGCGATAGAGTGCGCAGTACCTGCTGCGCCTCGGCACCATTTGCCGAGATACGGAGGAGAAGGCTCGCTAACTTCTTACTCATTGTTCTGCTCGATTAGTCGTTCGTATTCCGCGGCGAGATAGTCGCGGTGTGTTTCATAGGTGCCGCCGATCAATTCGGGTGGCGCGTTACTGCTGTTATCCCATGGCAGGGGGAGCAACTGTTGTGGTGTGAGACTCTTAGCTCCGAGCATGTGCGCTATTGCACACGTCTGCCAGCGCATATTCTCGAGGGCCTCTCTTTCGGCTGCCTCGCGAGCCCTGCGCCACCCTTGATGGGCAGCGAGGAACTCGCGGAGCGTCATGCCGTATAGCTCCGACAGAGGAAGCCCCATCATGCCAACACCGATTGCGACGATAAGGTCGCGCGTTAATCTTCGCCCCTCGTGCGCTTCGTTTTCTTGGGCGACGCTGTGGCCGCCGTCGGAAAAACCTGCTCACCTCCAGCTACGAGCTTCACAATAGCCTCTACGAGGGGTTGCGCAAGCTCGGGGTCCTTGGTCATCATGTCGCGAACATCCCACTCAGTAACTCGCTCGGTGCGACCCTCGCGAAGAGCACCATCGTTGATGGCAATCGCGGCAAAGCGGGTAGTCATCACAAGGCCCTCGATAGGTTTACCGATACGCTCGGAGATCTTCTCGGTGAACGTAGTTACATCCTCACCGTAGCTCTCGGCAAGTTCCAAGAGCGTCATCAGCGAGAGGTCGAGCACCACCTCGCGTCCTTTAGTCGTAATTCGGGATAACATATTAAGACTTCTTAGTTAGACTCGAGAATGAGAGTGTCGCGCTAAACGTCGCATTACCTTCTGCAGGTGTGTCCTCGCTAAACGAGGTTATACGCGCAAGGCATGTGCGGGCTTTCGACGAAGCACCACCGAGGCCCACCACCGATACCTGCACGCTCTGACCAGCTACGGCCATGTCGAGAATGTCGTCCACAGTCACACCCTCGTCGGAGGTGTCCTTAACTACTACCAGGGCATTGAGATCGATAGTGCCTGGAGCGTTCTTGAACGAGAACTGCTCGTCTGGATGATCCTTCGTGAAGTAGCTCTCGAACTCGGGCGAAATGTTGAGCGTATTGCCTGTGGTGCCGAGCACCACGCCACCTGGTAACTCAATGTAGACTGCTCTACCTTTTACTACTGTACTCATATTTTTAGAAATAGTTAAAATTTAACTCTACGGACGAAAGCCCAGTCTCAGCGAACTCGCTCTCACTGGATTCGGCGTATAATAGCGTAACCTTACCGAATGACTTGCCACTGAGCGCAGCTATAAGCTGATCCGACAGCTCCGTAGCCTTTGCCTTAGTCTTCGCCACCACAGCCACACTAAATACACCCTCGTAGCCTGCGATGCCATCCTTTGTGTGGATAGCGGTGCGGGTGTAGGAGTAGTAGCCGTAAGGTAGTGGGATATTCTCGGGCACTTCGTCGGGAAATACCCTCACAATGCGCTGTATTGCTGCGATAACCTCTGCTATCATTTTTCGATAAGTTCTATTAGCTTGTTAAGCGATTTCTCAGCTGCTTTGGGCGCTGCCTCCATAAAAGCCTCATAGAGGAAAGGGTTGGGGGCGATTCGCTGTCGAGCGGAAGCTCTTTTCTCAATTCGTTCCTGATTTGCCCACAACGTTTTTTTCCAGTTGCTGAACCCATCATAGGCTTTCTTATTAAAGTTCGTGTATCTGATTCGTTTCCCATCCTTGCCAACGATAGTTCCGTTGTGAATCATGATGCCGTAAAACGGATTGACGATCTTCCCCTTGTATTGATAGGTGTTCTTTTTGAATGATACACCCACCGATGCCCAGCTCCTATCGTTCTTGCCCTTATGCGCTCTAACGCGCAAAGCCTTAAGCAAAGCACCCTTACGCTTCGGAGTGCGCTTGCGTACCTCCTTGCGAAACTCTGCAGCGCCTACTCTCAGGCCTTTCAAGAGCGTCGGGCGGAGCAGTGCATCGCTTACAGCCTTAATCTCTTTCTCGACCTTACCCAGACCCACAACCTCTATGTCGCCCTTAGCTGCCATACGGAATAGTCGTTACGATGATGTGCGCCTGCGGCTGCTGACCTCGACGACACTCCATCACCACATCTTCGATAGGATAAAGCACGTC
>JAZRAW010000031.1:0-24217 GCA_045634765.1 Alistipes sp. | reverse complement strand
GCTCGTGGCAATCTCATTCGCTGTACTTTGTCATCCTGAGTGCAGCGAAGGATCTATGGGATAGCACAGCAATCGAACGTCAGCACTCTCCGAGAGATTCTTCACTACGTTCAGAATGACATAGTGAGTGTTCAGAATGACATTCATAATATCATTACTAATTGCTAATTGCTCATTACTAATTAGTTAATGGGATAGCGCATACCGTCTCTTGGGCTCGGGTAGAAGTTTCTTTCTTTCGTTTTCCCTATAAAAACGAAAGAAAGAAACATTATCCCCTCTTGGTGGCGCATCTCGCTTCCAGGGGTTATCAGTGAAGTATATATAATGGATATAATAATATCACTGATATATATATTATTATTATTTTCTACAATCACATACCGAGTAAATACTTTTTTTTGAGACAAAAGGGAGAATAGCGAAGTCTGTATCAGCGGTTGTCTGCTACCAATGATACTATCAGCAGTAATTGTCCGAGACCTCTCTTTCGTCTCTCTCGTCTCTTTTGTTTCTTTTGTTTCTTTTTTTCGTTTTCATAGGTAAAACGAAAAAAAGAAACTTACTCTCTGAGTAGTGTGTATGCAAGACATGCTCTTGTACCCCCAGTTCGTCGGCTATCTGCTGGAGCATTTTGAACTCCTCGCGCATGGCACGCGCAAGTTCCGCACACTCCTCGGAATGACGCTGTTAGTGTGTGCGTCATAATATCGTTACTAATTGCTAATTACTCATTGCTAAGGAGATTGGCGAGTAGTAGGGAGTATAGGGAGAGCCCCTTAATCTACCCAGTCATACCTAACCCTCCCCAATCCAAGACTTCTCTTTGGTCTCACGGTCTCAAAAAAAAGGTGTCAGTCCATTAGACCAACACCCTTTACTATCTAAGCATTAAGCAATTATTTGTACTCGACCAACGACTCGCCTGTCATCTCCGCAGGCTTTGGCAAGCCCATAAGGTCGAGGACCGTAGGCGCCACGTCGGCAAGGATACCATCCTTAACGCTCGCTACGCGCTCCGATACCACAACGATGGGCACGGGGTTGAGAGAGTGAGCAGTGTTGGGTGTGCCATCGGCATTCATGGCGTTGTCGGCATTACCGTGGTCAGCAATCTGAACCACCTCGTAGCCATTAGCCTTTGCTGCCTCCACAACATCCTTAACACACTCATCAACAGCCTTAACAGCCTTCTCGATAGCCTCGTACACGCCAGTGTGGCCCACCATATCGCCATTAGCGAAGTTAAGGCAGATGAAGTCGTACTTCTGCTCACCGAGTGCCGCAACAAGCTTATCCTTAACCTCGTATGCCGACATCTCGGGCTGCAGGTCGTATGTAGCAACCTTGGGCGATGCAACAAGGATGCGCTCCTCGTTAGCGAACTCCTCCTCGCGGCCACCGTTAAGGAAGAATGTAACGTGTGCATACTTCTCAGTCTCGGCAATGCGCAACTGCTTCAAGCCCTGTGCTGCGACATACTCACCGATGGTGTTTGCAACGTTCTCCTTATCGAAGAGGATGTGCAAGCCCTGGAACTTAGCATCGTAGGGAGTCATGCAGCAGTAGTACAACGGCATGGTGTGCATACCCTCCTCGGGCATATCCTGCTGTGTGAGCACGATGGTGAGCTCCTTAGCGCGGTCGTTACGATAGTTAAAGAAGACGACAACATCGTTAGGCTTGATAGTACCAATGGCGTTACCCTCAGCATCAACATTCACGATAGGCATCACGAACTCATCCGTTACACCATTATCATATGACGCCTGCATAGCTGCAACCATATTCGAAGACTTCTCGCCCACGCCATTTACAAGCTGGTCGTAAGCCATCTTAACACGCTCCCAGCGCTTGTCGCGGTCCATAGCGTAGTAGCGACCGATGATAGAGGCAATCTTACCAGTTGACTGAGCCATATGCTTCTCCAAAGCCTCAATAAAGCCCTTACCACTGCGAGGGTCGGTATCGCGACCATCCATGAAGCAGTGTACGAAGGTATTCTCGATGCCGTAGTGCTTAGAGATGTCGCAAAGCTTGAATAGGTGGTCGAGTGACGAGTGTACACCACCATCCGACACCAAGCCCATGAAGTGCACGTTCACGCCATTAGCCTTAGCATACTCAAACGCCTTAACAATCTCTGCGTTCTCAAGGATAGAGTTATCGCGGCATGCACGGTTAATCTTCACCAAGTCCTGATATACAACACGACCAGCACCAATATTGAGGTGACCCACCTCCGAGTTACCCATCTGACCCTCGGGCAAACCTACATTCTCGCCATCGGTCTTAAGCTCCGCATGGGGATACTTCGCTGTCATCGCGTTGATATACTCGGGGTTGGTCGAGTAGATGACATCAGACTTTGTGTGGTCGCCATTTCCCCAACCATCCAAAATCATCAATAAAACCTTATTGCTCATATTATTACGTTTCGTTATTTAAAAGTTTACTTTACCTTCTCCATAATCATCTCGACAGCCTTGTCTACTGCAGCCTGCAAGCCGTCGGGATTCTTACCACCCGCTGTAGCGTAGTGCTTCTGGCCACCACCGCCACCATTCATAAGCTTAGCAGCTTCGCGCACTGTAGCACCAGCATCTACGCCCATAGCAACCACGTCGTCAGAGAGCATGATGTTAAGCGTAGGCTTGCCATCGTTAAGGTTACCAATAACCATCACCAACTTCTCCGCTACGCGCTGACGCAAAGCAAATGCCAGGTCCTTCATAACCTCTGAAGTATGCTTTGTTGTGAGTGTGATGAGCTTAACACCATCACGCAAAGGAGCATTCTGGGCCAAGTCATTAGCCATAGATGCAACCTTCTCCTTACGCATCTCCTCAATCTCGCGTGTGAGGGCATCGTTCGACTCCATCATCTTCTCGATAGCCTGAACAACCTTGGGGCTGCGAACGAGCTGCTCGATAGAAGAAATCATATCCTGTGCACCATAAATCAAAGCCTCAGCACCCTCGCCTGTAGTAGCCTCGATACGGCGTACACCTGCCGAGATAGCGCTCTCGCTTGTAATCTTGAAGAAGCCGAGGTTACCAGTTGCTGAAGCGTGTGTACCGCCACAAAGCTCAGTCGAAGGACCGAAGTTTACGATACGCACCTTGTCGCCATACTTCTCACCAAAGAGCATGATAGCACCCGCAGCCTCTGCCTCTGCCATTGTAGCCTCGCGGTTCTCCACCAATGGGTAGTTAGCGCGGATGAGCTTGTTTACAAGGCGCTCAACCTCGCGCAACTCCTCTGCCGACACCTTCTGGAAGTGAGAGAAGTCGAAGCGCAAGCCCGCAGGAGTAACCATAGAACCCTTCTGCTCGACGTGTGTACCAAGCACAGTACGCAATGCGTAGTCCACGAGGTGGGTTGCAGTGTGGTTGTTAGCAGCCTTTGTGCGTGCCTCAGCATCTACAACAGCGTGGAACGATGCCTCAGGGTTCTCGGGCAACTGCTTAGCGATGTGGATGATAAGACCATTCTCCTTCTCTGTTGCTACAATCTCTATCTTCTCGTTTGCGCTCTCGATGTAACCGACGTCGCCAATCTGACCACCTGAGTTACCATAGAAAGGTGTGTGGTCGAAAACAAGCTGATATGTCACATTGTTCTTGCTCTTCACACGGCGGTAGCGAGCAATGCGGATGTCCGACTCAAGGGTGTCGTAACCCACGAATGTACTCTCAGCGATAGGCATAATCTCCTGCCAGTCGTCGATATCCTGCTGTGCAGCGTTGCGTGAGCGCTCCTTCTGCACCTGAAGCTCCTTCTCGAACTCCTCGATGTCTACCTCTACGCCCTGCTCCTTAGCGATAAGCTCTGTAAGGTCGATGGGGAAGCCGTATGTGTCGTACAACACGAAGGCATCCTTACCCGAAATCTTACCATTAGCGCTCTTCTTAATCACACCCTCCAAGAGGTTGATACCTGTAGCCAAGGTGCGGAGGAATGATGCCTCCTCCTCCTCGATAACGCGCTCGATGAGCGTCTGCTGCGCCACGAGCTCGGGGAACTGGTGACCCATCTGCTCAACAAGACCCGCTACGAGTTTGCAGATGAATGGCTCGTTGAAGCCGAGGTATGTGTAGCCATAGCGCACTGCACGACGCAAGATACGGCGGATAACATAACCGGCCTTAGCATTTGCAGGAAGCTGGCCATCAGCGATAGAGAACGAAATAGCACGCAAGTGGTCTGCGATAACACGCATAGCCACATCACACTTCTCATCCTTGCCATACTCCTTACCTGAAAGTGCTGCGATGCGAGCGATTGTAGGCTGGAACACATCAGTATCGTAGTTAGATTTCTTGCCCTGCAAAATCATACAGAGACGCTCAAAACCCATACCTGTATCTACGTTCTTCGCAGGAAGTGGCTCGAGAGAACCATTAGCCTTGCGGTTGAACTGCATGAACACGAGGTTCCAAATCTCGATAACCTGTGGGTGGCTCATGTTTACCATCTCGCGGCCAGGAATCTTTGCTATCTCCTCGTCGTCGCGCAAGTCGAAGTGAATCTCGCTACATGGACCACAAGGACCTGTCTCGCCCATCTCCCAGAAGTTATCCTTCTTGTTACCACGAATGATGTGGTCCTCGGGCAAGAACTGCTTCCAGTAGTCGTAAGCCTCCTGATCGAAGGCTACGCCATCCTCCTCACTACCCTCAAATACGGTAGCATACATGCGGCTCTTATCCAATTTGTACACCTCAGTAAGCAACTCCCATGCCCACTCGATAGCCTCCTTCTTGAAGTAGTCGCCATACGACCAGTTACCAAGCATCTCAAACATGGTGTGGTGATAGGTGTCGTGACCTACCTCCTCCAAGTCGTTGTGCTTACCAGATACGCGCAAACACTTCTGTGTGTCTGCCACGCGGGGGAACTTGCGGGGAGCATTGCCAAGGAAGATATCCTTGAACTGGTTCATACCCGCATTAGTAAACATCAATGTAGGGTCGTTCTTTACGACCATGGGAGCAGATGCAACAATCTCATGCTCCTTTGTTCTGAAGAAATCCAGAAACGCCTGTCTTGCTTTATTAGAATCCATATATTTTGAATTTATTTTATACCTATTTTTATGCGCGGTTGCAAAATTACACAATTTACTTTAATTTTGCATCGTTAAACGAGAGATTTTTTAATATTTTTTATTTTTTACGAATGGGTAATAACAGACTCAGCTCACTTATAGCATCTGTAAAGCGCTGGCCTCGCAGCTATCGCATGGTGCTACGCATGGTCATAGCCCTTATTATCGCCGTAGTCAGCAACCTCGTCATATCATCATACGTCGACACGCCAAAGATGGCAAAGATACGACGCGAGAACCATCGCCTCGAGCGCGAGTTCGAAATCCTTCAAGAGAAGATTGCCGCATCGGAGCAGACCCTCGCAGATATAAAACACCGCGACCACTATGTATATCGTCCGCTATTAGGCATCGACACCATCGGCGACCCCGATATACTTCGTGTCTATTCGGATTACAACGACGAGAAGTATGAGCGATACCATGGCAACGACTACGGCCAACTAATCGAAGAGGGCTGGCGTAGCATCGACCACCTCACACGCTCCATCTACTACGCCTCAATATCGCTCGACGACACCCAAGACATGGCGACGCACAAGGAGGAGTTCTCCACAGTCATACCCGCCATATGGCCCATCGACCGCACCAAGCTGCGCAGCGTGAGTAGCCTCTATGGCATGCGTAAGCACCCCCGCTACGGCACATGGCGCAAACATGAGGGCGTAGACCTCGCCGCACCCAAGGGCACACCCGTCTATGCTACGGGCAATGCGGTAGTGAGAGAGGCACGCTGGCGAAATGGCTACGGCAACCTTATCGAGTTAAACCACGGCTTCGGATATAAGACGCGCTATGGTCACCTATCTAAGATGTTCGTAAAGGTGGGTGATAGCGTCACACGCGGTCAGGTTATTGGCGAGGTGGGCAACACAGGTGTATCGGAGGGCGCACACCTACACTACGAGGTACGCTTCCGTGATAACACCGTAAACCCCATCCACTACTTCAACAAAGATATGTCGCCAGAGGCCTATGTCGAGTTGATGAATCAGATTGAGGAGTCATCAGAAAAATAGCTGATAGAATGAATTTTAAGAAGAACATATTAACCAAATTATCGCAGAACCAATACCGCATTCTAACCACCACAATCAACACTCTTTTGTGGATTGTGATGATTGGCATATGGTACGTCATTTTGGCTTTTGCGGTGGATATGCCAGCTGAGTATAAACTGCGCCATTCAACCGATGTTCTGCGTGCGGAATATACCAAAATGTCAATTCGCTACGATGAGTTAGCTGAAGTGATGGATAATGTAATAGCACGCGACGAGAATGTCTTTAGAAAGCTCTTTGAGTCCAACCCCTACGACCTCACAATTGACGATGAGCAGGAGCGCATTGAACTACACGAGAGCCTCATGGGCATGGAGAACGACGAACTAATGGAGCTATTAGATAATAGAGTGCAAAGCGCAGAACAAGAGAAAGATATCCTCACTCGCTCCTATGAGGATATGATGTATGCATATCAAACGACCACACTATCAATTGATTGCATACCATCAATTCAACCCGTCAACAACCGCCAGCTAACACTCCTTGCAGCGGGCAAAAAGCCCTTAATTAACCCATTCCATCGCACTATGCGTGAGCATCATGGAGTAGATTACTTAGTACCAGAGGGAACGCCCATTTTTGCCACAGCCGACGGCATTGTGCAAACACTCTCGGAGAAGAACACCACACACGGCAAGGCCATCACCATAGACCACGGAAACGGCTACCAGACATCCTATAGTCATCTACTCGACATACGAGTTAAGAAGGGACAGAGGGTGAAACGAGGTGATATTATCGCCCTATCTGGCAATAGCGGTCTATCGTTCGCACCACACTTGCACTACGAAGTAATCTTTAATGGCATGCGTGTTGACCCTGTTCACTACTTCTTCATGGAGCTTAATGCCGAGGAGTACCAGCGCATCATACGAATTGCTCTATCAAGCATGCAATCATTTGATTAATATGTCTCATATAAAGTTAATTCTACTCGACTTCGACGGCACCTTAGCCGATACTAAAAGGGCCAATGGCGAGGCCTATATCCAAGCTCTCAGCGAGGTTGGCATCGAATTATCAATCGACGAGTACACCGCCAAATATTTCGGCATGCGCTGCCGTGAGTTCCTTCGCGACGTGGGCATAGCGAGCGATGAGGAGGCACGAAGACTACGCAGCAGAAAGGTAGAGATATACCCCAACTATTTCGATAGCGTAAGCCTTAACGAGCCACTATGGTCGTGGTGTCAGATGATGAGAGACATGGGAGCAAAAGTTTGGATAGTCTCTACAGGCCATATAGATAACATCACTAATGTAATGCGTCACTTGAACATCATAGATGGTGTTGATGGCATCATATCAGGCGATGATGTAACCAACCCTAAGCCCCATCCAGAGTGCTTTCTTCAGGCCATGGCAAGAGTGGGCGTTTCACCCAACGAGACAATCATATTCGAGGACTCGCACATGGGATTAATGGCGGCAGAGTCAAGTGGTGCAGCTTTTGTTAAAATTGTGCTATAGCGATTAGTAGCGTTATCCATAGGATAAAATTATGGCAATTCTTTGGTGGATTGCCATTTTTTGTTTAATTTAGCGTTTGAATTTGTTAATAAAGAGCAACTATGAAGAGGTTTATACTATCCGTATTCGCGCTACTATGCACCATTAACCTTTGGGCACAGGAGACGACTGTAGCCAGCGATGGTCCTGTAACGGCATATCTATCGAGCTTCAATTGCATCGATGTAAATGCCCCCATCAAGCTAACCCTCATCAAGATAGATAAGAGTGAAACACCATATATCGTGTACGACACTAAGGGTTGCTACACCTCTAAGTTCACATTCGAGGTGCAGAAGAAGGGAGGTGGCGTACTGAAGATTGAGGAGCGCAACGACCCCAAGCGTGAGAGCGTCACCGAGGTAGAGGTCTACTTCAACGAGCTTACCGACATATCTATCTCCAAGGCTGACACCACAGTGAAGGGAACACTCAACTCGCAACTTCTCGACCTCTATATCTCGAACGACTCACACTTTGTTGCCGACATAGATTCGTTGGACATATGCGTTTATGCCTCGGGCAAGTGTTGCATAATCCTAACAGGCGCAGCACGCTACCAAACTGTGGATATCTCGACAGCTGAGTACAACGCCGCAAAGCTCTCTACAGTATCCACTGTGGCCACAGCATCCCACAATGCTGTGGTAAAGGTTAACGCCACAGAGCGCCTTGAGGCTGAAACCTCTACTGGAGCTAAGATACTTTACTCTGTTGATCCAGTGATACTTCGCTCTGCAATCACACTATTCGGAGGAGAGATAAAATTACTTTAGCCATAAGCGCCCATGCAAACATTCCTACAGGAGCTTGCCAACAGGCTTCTAACCAATAATGCAAACGACCTGTCGAAGCTCGTAGTGATGTTTCCATCGCTGCGAGCACGCGTTTTCTTCAACAACGCTCTTGCCGATCAGATTGCCGACCGCCCCATCTGGCAACCACGATACACCACCATAGACGAGATTATGGAGCGTGGTTCTGACATGAGGCGTGGCGAGCGCATTAAGCTGATAAGCGAGCTGTATAAGATCTACAAGAGGGAGTTAAAGATTGAGAGCTTCGACCGCTTTTACCATTGGGGCGAGATGCTTATATCGGATTTCGACACGATAGATAAATACATGGTCGACCCCGATATGCTGTTGCAAAACATTAGCGACATCAAGAAGATAGAGGCTGATGTGTCGTATCTTACCGAGGAGCAGGAACTTCTTATAAAGAGCTTCTGGATGAGCGTATATAGGGACTCCGACACCGAGAATCTGAGCATCCACAAGCAGCGTTTCCTGAAGGTGTGGGAAGCACTACCAAGAATATACAAAGCCTATAGAGAGCGCCTTGTTACCCTTAAAATAGGTTACCCCGGTCTTATCTATCGCATCACCGCAGAGAGAATCCTCGCAAGCGAGGAGATAGTCCTCGACAACCGCCGTTATATCGTAGCGGGATTCAACGCACTATCCAAGAGCGAACAGATACTCTTCGACCACCTCGCTAAGCGAAGGAGCGACACAGAGTTTTATTGGGACTACGACAACTACTATGTAGCAAATCGAGAGCATGAGGCTGGTAGATTTATGCGTGAAAACATAGAGCGATATAAGAATAGTACACCCCTATCGTGCGACAACTTCACATCCAAGAAAGAGATGCGTGTCACGGCGTGCGTCTCAAATGTTGCACAGGCGAAATACACGAGCACCATACTTAGGGAGATACACGAGTCTCAACTCGATAATGGAGAGTCCAGCAAGGAACTAAACAAAGAGACAGCCATCGTGCTAACTGACGAGAATCTCCTCACCCCACTATTGCACTCTCTACCCGAAGAGCTATGCAAGGTGAATGTAACAATGGGCTTTCCATTTAAGAACACATCGGCATACTCCTTTGTCGAGGCACTACTTGCCCTCCAGGCACACGGTAGAGAGAGGGATAACGTGTCGCTCTTCTACCACAAAGATGTGACATGGATTCTCGCCCACCCATACATAGTCGACTGTTGCAACACAAAAGCCAAGAGCCTCACAGAGGCTATTCTTAGCGACCGCATGACGACAGTCGAAAATAGGATATTCACCAAGGAGTACTACAACGACAAAAAGTACGACTATAGCGACCCTCTTCTTGCCAAGATTTTCGTTAAGGTAAACGACTGGAATCAGCTGAGCAACTACATAGTAGATGTCATTAGCACCATACTTAGTCATCTCAGTCCAACGAACGACACCATAACAGACGAGGCACCCATTGAACTTGGCCCGCTAACGGTTGCCATAGATGAGATAACAAAGTTAACACTCTCGATGCAGAGTATTGAGCTCGATAGTAGAGATGATAGTGGAGAACAAGAGATAATCTTCTCCACCGACATCTTCACATCGCTCCTACGCAGACACCTACAGTCGACAACCACGCCCTACGAGGGCAAACCGCTTGAGGGAGTGCAGGTGCTCGGCATCCTTGAGACGCGAAACATCGATTTTAAAAATGTAATTATACTCTCGATGACCGACGCCAACTTCCCAGGCAGATACTCCGACAAGGCATCGTTCATCCCCTACAGTCTACGCATTGCGTATGGACTACCCACTCCCGAGGAGCATGAGTCGATGTATGCATACTACTTCTATCGTCTGCTTCAGCGTGCTGAGCGAGTGGATATGCTCTACTGTTCGCGCGCAGACGAGAACACAGGAGAGTGTAGCAGATATATCTATCAGCTCGATTTCGAGTCCAACCACAAGATTAACAAGCAGGCTGTGGGCGTGGACCTAAACATCGACAAGGTGCGAGAAATATCTATTGAAAAGGGTGAGATGGAGATGGCTAAACTCATGAGTTACACACAAGAAGACTCCAATAACAAGCTATCCCCCACAGCCCTATTTCGCTATATAGAGTGTCCTCTCAAGTTCTACTTTGCCAGCATCGCAGGACTTAGAAGCAAGGATGAGATTAGTGATAAGATAGACAGCCTAACACTTGGCAACATTCTGCACGACTCCATGGAGAGTCTATACAAAAAGGGGGTTATAGACTCGCTCGACCCACAAACATATATAGATAAGTTAAAAAATAGAGAGGTAGTAGAGCCTATCGTCGACGAAGTAATCAGCAAACTGCTACACAGCAGAACGTCGGAGTATACAGGTGACACGCTGCTTGTGAGAGATATAATCATCAAGTATATCATCAATGGCATACTTGAGTACGACTCACATCGCAAGGATTTCAAAGTTGTCGGCTTAGAGACGGATATTAGTTATGACTACCCCACAGATATGGGTTTTAGTGTCAAGTTATACGGACGTGCTGACCGCATTGATGAGCTCAAAAACAATAACATACAAGTCATTGATTACAAGAGTAGAAGCGAGACTCACTTAGAGTTTAGCGACATCACATCGCTCTTTCATGGAAAGTCACAGCAGCGCATATCCAACATATTCCAAACGCTGCTCTATGCGATGATTCTACAACGTAAAAAAGGGGTGGATACCATACCCTCGCTATACTACGCATCACACATGCACAACCCAGAGTACTCGCCACTGATTACCGAGCTTAAGAAAAAGAGGGTCATCGAACGATATAGCATGGTTGCAGACGACTTCGAGGAGGAGTTGAACAATACCCTAAGAGAACTATTCGACCCCCAGAAGAACTTCACACAAGTCGAAGATACGCACACATGTTCACTATGTGATTTTAACCGAATTTGCAGACGATGAAACAAGTCAAAATATTGAGCGCAAGTGCCGGCTCTGGCAAGACCCACCAGCTCACACTGAAATACATATGTGAAGTATTGGAGCATCCTGAGTGCTATCGCAACATCCTCGCTGTGACCTTTACAAATAAGGCAACCGAGGAGATGAAATCACGCATCATCAAGGAGATACACAACTTGGCATCAAACCAACCAAGTGCATATCTTAAAGATATTATTGAAAAAACACGCTTCAACGACGAGGGCTCTATTCGCAAGCAAGCCACAATAGCGCGCACAAAGATTCTGCACGACTATTCTCGCTTTACAGTGCTTACCATCGATCGTTTCTTCCAGCGCATCCTCCGCGCCTTTCTTAACGAGCTTAACCTCGATCTCAGCTACAACATCGAGTTAGACGCATCACTCCTATTAGAGCGTAGCGTCGACAGCCTCGTTGAGAGCATATCGGAGGATGAGAACAGCGATATTAAGATGTGGCTTATGGCTTATGCCGAGGATAGACTCAAGCAGGGTGATAAGTGGGATATGCGCAAGGACCTTAAATCTTTGGGTGTAGAGTTATTTAAGGATGGCGTAGCCTCACGCGTCAAGAGTAGCATCGAGAAGGAGCAGCTACACAAGATAATAACCGACCTAATAAAAGAGGACGACAAGGTTATCGATAGAATCAAGACTTTGAGCATGGAGGCTATTGGGGTATTAAACGACTATCACTTGACACCAAGCGATTTTAGGAATAAGAACCCCAAGTTCATCACCTGTTTCAGCCGATTTATCAAGGGAGATTTTGATGATATCACGAGCAGCAGCGTTATCAACGCCATAGAGAACGAGGAGAAATGGTACACGAAGGATGCTGGGGAAAACGTAAAAGAGGCTGCTAGAATCATACGCTCTAAACTCATTGATATAAGCACACTCTATAACAATAATATCAGCAAATTAAACACCACAAAACTCTTGCGTGACAACTATCGCAGCTATGCATTGTTAAGCGACCTATATAAGAGTTTTGAGGGGCTATGCCGTCAAGAGAATGTCATGGTCTTGGACGAGACTCGCGAGATATTAGCAGAGTTTATCGACCAGAGCAATGCGCCCTTCATCTACGAGAAGGTCGGTAACCGCTATAACCACTATATGATTGATGAGTTCCAAGACACCTCGGCACGCGATTGGAACAACCTACTACCACTCTTGAAGGAGGCCCTCGACTCAAACGCCAACTCTTCAGTATTTATCGTGGGTGACATTAAGCAATCGATATACCGTTGGCGTGGTGGCGACTGGCGTCTGTTGAATAGTCAGATTGAAGAAGACCTCAAAAATTATGTTATCGAAAAGGATGTACTGCCATACAACCGCCGAAGTCTCAAGAACATTGTCGAGTTCAACAATAAGTTTATTAAAAACATCGTAGAGGCTGATAACTACCTCCTTAAAACAAAGCTAATGGAGGGATTAACTCCAGGTGAGGAGATAGACGATGAGCTCAAGCAATATACCGATGTATTAAGTTGCGCATACAAAAATGGCGAGCAAAAGCCCATTAAAGAGAGTAAGGAGAACGGCATTGCCCAAGTATGCTTCTATGATCCTAAACTCGAGGATGAGACGCCATACTTTATCAAGACCATCGAGGATGCATTGGCACGAGGATATACCTACAAAGATATCCTAATCCTCGTACGCAATACCAGTAGCGGCCGCAAGGCTGCCGAGGCACTCTACGCCTACAAAAATAAGCACGCCGCAGATAGCGACAAGCGAGAATTTAACATCCTGACATCCGATGCCCTTACCATCGATTCGTGCGATGCCGTGAAGTTTATTATCGCTCTATTCCGTCTCTCTATCAACCCATATGATGATATAGAGCGAGGCATTTACAACGGTTTTCTCAATCAACCCTACGGCAAAAAGTTCGACGAGGAGGATAGAGAGTTATTGCGCCATATCGCCCATCTATCACCACTAAAGGCTTTTGAGCTTATCATAGAGCGCTTTAGTCTTGGAAATGAGCATAATTACATCGCCTATATTCAAGCGATGCATGAGCAGATATTCTCCTTCACTAACAAGCACATTGCCGATATACAGCACTACTTAGCATGGTGGGATGAGCGTGGTAGCAGAGAGTCTCTAAGCGTGGAGCAGACTGATAACACCATCGAAATCATGACCATACACAAGGCTAAGGGTTTGGGACGCGCGATAGTCATTCTGCCATACTGTGAGTGGGAAATGGGACCACGTGCCGCTCTACGCCCAATAGTGTGGGCAAAGGCAGATAGCAACCAAAACAACATGGCAGCAGACATTGGTGATTTCCCCGTTGTCTATGGCAAAGAGATGGAGAATTCAGCATTCCGCAACGAGTATCTAAAGGAGCTTGTAATGAACCATGTTGACGCTATCAACCTGCTCTATGTAGCCATCACACGCGCCAAGAAAGAGCTTTATATGTTCATACCTAAGAGTCTGAACAGTAAACAATCATCAACAACAACATCATCAGATAGTTCAAGTGACACACCCGAACCACCATCACGCACTACACCGCTCATTGAGCTTAGTGTTAAGATGATATGCGAGGGCGTCACCGAGAAAGATGAGTCGCAGAATATAAAGAGCATAACATACACCTATGGAGAGAGGCTAAAGCACTATAATAGTGAGGATGATGAAGAGTCAAGCAGCATACTTCTCCAACAATACCCCACATACTCACCCAAATTGGCGATACACTACCCAGATAAGCGATTGTTGGAGGAGGGATATAGACCTGGCACAGAGTCCAGCCGCAATGGCACCAAGCTACACAAAGCCTTTGAGAGTGCCATAACCGAAGCCGACCTCTACTTGGCTATTGACAACATGCTCACCAACTGCGAAATCAGCTCTAAAGAGGCAGAGTACCTACGTAAAAAAATTGCCTTTGCCATGAATGACGACACAGCCAAAGAGTGGTTTAGTGGCGAGTGGGATGAGGTAAAGAGCGAGATGGAGATTCTGCATAACAACCAAACATACCGCCCCGACCGCGTAATGATTAAAGAGGACTGTGTTACCATAGTAGACTACAAATTTGGATTTAAGGTGAACAAGGAGTACAACAGAAAGGTTGAGAAGTACGTATCGCTTCTCAATATGATGGGATGCTACACCTCTATCAAGGGTTATGTATGGTATGTTAAACTTGGCGTTGTTGAGAGTGTTTAATACCACTATATAAAGTTTGACATGAAGAGAATTTGGAGTATAATACCACAACAATATCGTCGCCGCACCTTATGGGTAGCAGTGACTATATTTCTGCGCGCAACGCTCAATTTCATTGGTATTGCAACCCTTATTCCCATCCTCGTTCTCATATTGGATAGCAACGCAATAGAGACCACCCCCTACTTAGCAGATGCCTACAAATTTATTAATGCAGATAGCTATGCCAATTTTGTAGTTATCATGTGCGCTACGATTGTTGCTGTTATCACATTAAAAAACTTAGTCACACTACTACTCTACCGCACTGAGCGCAACTACATATATGGGCTCTACAAACACCTATCAGAGAGCTTATATCTCACTTACTACAGCCGAGGCTACAGCTATATCAAACACAACAATTCGGCTGTACTCACTCGCAATGTAAACGTAATTAGCCTAATGTTTGTCACAGGCGTACTCAAACCGCTTGCTACCATCATTAGCGAAGTCCTCCTCTTCATCCTCATCATGGGAGCCATCTCATGGTACACCCCCGTAGTAGCACTTCTTGCGACACTACTATTTCTACCTATTGTAGCAGCATTTTACCTAATCATGCGCCGCCGACTACATGACATTGGCGAGATGGAGAATGCGGCACAACGCCTAAAAAGCCGCATCGTAGCGGAGAGTTTTCGTGGCTATGTAGACATCGAGATAGGCGGTACTTTCCCTCAGATGTTCAATAGATTTGAGTCTGCCATCAACGATGTTGTTAAGCTACGTAAAAACAATGCTACCATCGGCATGCTGCCACAGATGTTCACCGAGATTGGCGTTGGCATAGGTCTTGTGACACTCGTCATTATTAGTCTCGGATATGGAGGCACAGACATAGCCCTTACTTTTGGAATCTTCGCCATTGCGGCAATACGACTTATTCCATCAATTAAGAGCATTATGTCGAGTTGGAGCACCATACACTATAATCTCTACACCATAGATACAATGTCGGAGATAAAGCGCGAGCATAATGATAAACCAAAGCATGATATAGATAGGCTAAACTTCAATTCGACCATAGAGTTACGCAACGTATCATTCACATTTGATGACGCTACAGAGCCAACTATAGACAACCTGTCTCTCACCATACGCAAGGGGGAACGCATAGGCATCCAGGGCAGTTCTGGCATTGGCAAGACCACACTATTCAACCTCATACTCGGTCTCTATAAACCAACATCAGGAACTATCATGATAGATGGCATAGAGCTCACCGAAGACAATATCCGCAAGTGGCAAAACAGCATAGGCTACGTTTCGCAATCGGTCTTTATCACAGAGGGTACCATAGCAGAGAATATAGCCTTTGGATGCAGTAAAGATGACATAGACCAAGAGCGTATAAATAAGGTTATTATTAGCGCAGACCTAAAGTGTTTTGTAGATAGTTTAGATAGGGGTATCGACACGCGCATTGGCGAACAAGGATGCCGTCTTTCTGGAGGTGAGCGCCAGCGTATAGGCATTGCTCGCGCGCTATACAAGGGGTGTGACATTCTACTATTTGACGAGGCAACATCTGCACTTGACAACACCACTGAACAAAACATCAACCACGCAATCGAGCGCCTATCAGCAGAGAACAACACTCTCACAATAGTGGTTATCGCCCACCGCGATAGTTCATTGGAGTATTGCAACAGAATAATAAAACTGGGAGAATGAGATATTACGACTACATAATCGCTGATACGAGGATACGCTGCAACAGAGACCTTGTTGCCATAGGACTAAATGGCTTCAAACCATTTTTTACCGAGAGCCACTCTGCAACATCGACTGCGACTATAATTATTGACAAAAACAATACTTTATCAGTAGAGGGGCAGGAGATTTCAGCATCATACCTAACCGAAGCTAACAGCGACTGCCGATTTATCCGCACACCGCATGGATACTCCTATATAGTGGTTAGACGCGACATACCACAATATAAAGCTACTTTTAATATAGATACTGATAATAATCTAATTACTTGTAACATAGCACTGCAAGATAATATAGATTTGTCGATATTAAGATTTGGCATATGGGTAATGTTTGGCATTGTCATAGCACCTCTTCGTGGCATCGCAATACACTCCTCAGCCATAGCATACAACGACTTTTGTGCACTATTTTTGGGCGAATCGGGAACTGGTAAGAGCACACACACACGACTGTGGCGTGAGAATATAGAGGGTGCACACCTACTCAATGACGACTCTCCCATTCTCCGTGTCATCGATGGCAAGCTCTATGCCTACGGCTCACCATGGAGTGGCAAGACACCATGCTACATAAACAAACGTCTCCCAATTGCAGGTTTAGTACGCCTATCACAAGCACCATACAACGAGATAAAGCGCATCAACACGCTTATGGCTATTGGAGCACTTCTTCCATCATGCCCACATATATTTTCAGATGACGACACCTTGCAAGATGAGCTATGTATAACCTTGGGAGAGGTAATCACCCTCGCCCCTGTGTACACGCTGGCATGCCTACCCGATAGGGCTGCAGCAGAGCTATCTTGCGCAACACTCTTTGAATCATGAAAAACTGCAAGATAGATAGACTCGAGGAGTTTGTAGAGTATGGCGAGTGCTTCGAGGTGCGCGTAAATGGAGAGAGCATGCTGCCCTTACTCGGATATGGAAGCGACACGCTTATCATTAGGCGTGTGGACACACACGAACCCATCGAAGGGCGCATAGCAATGTACCGACCAGCCCCCAACCACTACATCACCCATAGAGTGATGAGGGTTGATGGCAAGAACGTGTACCTTTTGGGTGATGGTAGACTAACCTACGATGCCCCCATCTCCCGAGAGAAGATAGTCGGCATTGTAGAGGGGGTGATACGCCAAGATGGGCACAAAGAGAGCTGCACATCGCTCTGGTGGCGCATACGCGAGAGATTGTGGTTGATGCAACCGTTAATCATACGACGCTTCACCCTTGCAATAATTCGACGTTGGATGAAGTTAACAAAGAGATAACAAACACTAAAACTATATAAATATGGATATTAGAATAGGACATGGATTTGACGTCCACGCATTGGCTGATGGACTACGACTTGTAATATGTGGCGTAGAGATTGAGCACACCAAGGGTTGTATTGCACACTCTGATGGCGATGTTGCCATCCACGCGATATGCGACTCCCTACTCGGCGCATTGGCATTGGGCGACATCGGTAAACTCTTTCCCGACACCGATGCTCAGTATAAGGGCATCGACTCACGCAAGCTACTTAAACACGTTGTTGATATAGTGAAGGCAAAAGGGTACTCTATCAGCAATATAGACTGCACAATAGCTATGCAGCGCCCCAAACTACGTCCACACATAGACACCATGCGTGAGCGACTTGCTGAGGTAGTGGGCATCGACGTGGATCGCATATCTGTTAAGGCAACAACTACCGAGCGTCTTGGTTTCGAGGGCCGCGAGGAGGGCGTATCTGCAACAGCCGTAACACTACTTATTAAGCAATAATGAGCATTGAGGAGATTCGCAACTTCTGCCTTAGTCTACCATACGTCAACGAGACACTACCCTTCGACGACACCACATTAGTGTATAAGGTTGGTAGCAAGTGGTTTGCAGTGACAGACTTAGACCACAACGACAATGTTGTTGTAAAGTGCGACCCCGACATGGCCATAGAGCTTCGCGATAGGCATAGCGAAATAACCGAGGCATGGCACTTCAATAAGCGCCATTGGAATGCCATATCACTCAATGGAGACCTTGCAGAGAGCTTTATATATGAGCAAATCTACAACTCATATCTACTTGTTATACACAAGAACGTCACCCCCAAAGCCCTGCGGCTTGAAATTCTACAAGCCGCTAAAGAGCATGAAAATGAGACAAATGGGTGGATAATGCTAGAGAATGATTAGAGTATAGAGTGAAAATTTTTGCATTTTCAAATAAAAAGTCGTACATTTGCGGCGTCTTATCGAAGACCAGGTTGCTCGGATGGTGGAATAGGTAGACACGCCGGACTTAAAATCCTGTGGGCAGTAATGCCCGTACCGGTTCGACCCCGGTTCCGAGTACATCAAAACCCTGTAAGTAGTTGACAAACAACACTTACAGGGTTTCTCTTTTTCCCAGAACCTCAAAAATGATCACTTTTAGTCACCATAACGCGAAAGAGAACCTAAAAAGTGCCTTGAAAAATCTACTCATTGGGGGGGCAAACATTTTTTCACCAGAAAATTTTTCAACAAATACATTCAACTTATTCTTCAGTGAGTCATAATAGGTTTATCTACCACAATCAGCACATAAACTTGCAATGATAAGTGACTATGAAATGTTTTATATCTTCCGACCTATACCTGAGCCTTGCACAACCTGTGGCGGCTATCAAACAACAGAGGCCAACCAAAATATCTTTCAGTTAGCCCCTATCACCAATTATTAATCTTAACCATTCAAAACTTTCTTGCTCTACACCTCATCATCTATGAGATTCTGTATATATAGAGCAATACCACGATACAAATCTATCACCTCGGTTATTTTTCCGTTACATCTCAATCGAACAATAAGAAATCCCGTCAGGCTTACCTAACGGGATTCATGCTATCCGCGATTATTATAATCGGCATTCAAGAGGTTCATTGCCTTCATAAATTTATATAGGAAGATAAATGGACCAACAAAAATGAACGAGCCGAGAACACTCCACAACCAAAAAGTAGAGGCATCAAAATCATAGTTTAAACCACGGTATCTGAGTTCATCTCCAATTCTATCACATATTCTATGATACCATACATATGGAGCGATACCAAACGTCAACCATGACCATAGGAAGTATATCCACAAATAGTTCATCGTATGTCGTCCATCACGAGATGATATCACCAAGTTTACCTCCGACGATATCTTCGCATAAACAACTATTGAATAGATACCCAGAGTCAACATGTTGAAAATAAGAAATTTTAACAGACCACGCTTAGTTGGCAACTTTACTACCGGTGCCCAGTTCACAGATGTCATAATAGTAGTTGTTTTAATAGTTAAACATATTTATATGCGACATAGAGTGGCCATAAACCGACCCTACAACACACATAGTCTACACAAAGTTAAACAAATATTGATATATTTGCAATAGGAGTCGTTGCAAATCTCAATCAATAACACCAATATCCAACAATTCAAAGGTTAGAACACAAGCCCTATATAGGCTATACTTATACCACAATCAAAATTTCCGATTTGCAACTTATACAACTTTGTATTATTTTTGCACCAGAAACAAGAACAAAAAGTGATAACAAAATGATATGTTTGCCCCGGAAGTAGATAGCAGTACAAGAGAGGAGCGCCTTGCATATGTACAAGATAGATGGCAGTGCCGATGCAGTTGTGAACTATGCGGCAAGTGCGCGATGCTCAAAGGACGCGATGCAGAGATTGTCTACGAGGATTACATCGAAGGACGCAGATCATATCGAGAGATAACACTTGAAATAAGAGATAACAACTATAAACTATAAGAAGTATGGAGACAAAAGCAAAGGTATTGGCAACAATGGTTGAGGCAGGCGAGCCTCTTAATGCAGGTAAGATTGTAGAGCTTAGCGGTATCGACCGCAAGGAGGTAGACAAGGCTATGAAGCAGCTCAAGGAGGAGGGTGCTATCATATCTCCCGTGCGCTGCAAGTGGGCACCTGCGAAGTAAAAAAGCAATAAGAATTAGTAGTATAACTGTTATAAGTAGTCTATCTGCCCCATCGCAAGATTGGGCAGATATTCTGCTTTATGGAGGGACATAATCGCCACAATAAAGGAGGAGATTGTCCAACCAACTTAGGACAATCCCCTCCTCTATATAATAGTTTGGTGTGTAACTACTCGCCAACGAGAATACGACCGCAATACTCGCACACGATAAGCTTCTTACCCTGGCGAATATCAACCTGACGCTGGGGAGGAATACGATTGAAGCAACCACCACAAGCATCACGAGTAACTGTTACTACAGCCAAGCCGTTATGTACGTTGCTACGGATGCGGTTGTAAGCAACAAGCAAACGCTCATCGATAGGCTCCTTAGCCTTTGCTGCCTTAGCTGTAAGGTCAGCAACCTGCTGAGCTGTCTCCGCCTCGATAGAGTCGAGCTCATCCTTCTTAGCTTTGTAGTCGATGTTACGCTCCTCAAGGATTGCGTTAGTCTGCTCAATTGTTGCCTTCTTAGCCTTGATAGCTGCTGAGTACTCCTTAAGACGCTTCTCAGCAAGTTCAATCTCAAGCTCCTGATACTCAATCTCCTTGGTGATAGCATCGAACTCGCGATTGTTACGCACGTTGTTCTGTTGCTCCTTGTAGTTAGCAATCAAAATCTTAGCCTGATCAACCTCACGCTTACGCTGACGTGTGAGCGAATTGAGCTCCTCAATCTCTGCATTGACATTCTCAACGCGAGTATTAAGTCCGGCAAGCTCATCCTCAAGGTCCTGCACCTCAAGTGGCAACTCACCCTTTATCTTGTTAATCTCATCGATCTGCGAGTCAATCTTCTGCAACTCATAGAGTGCCATAATCTTCTCCTGCATCGAGTAGTCAACGTCGTTTGTCTTCTTCTGTGCCATATTATAGTAATTTAGTTATTTTCGGTTGTATCGTTAGACTAAATAGTGTACCGGGTTACGCGAGCATACGCTCTTGCGAACGGCAAAGTTACACATTTTTTTTGATAATACATCATATATAATGCGAATTGCGCAAAATTCGCTCTCAAAATGACCAATATCTGCCAAAACCATTCGGTTTTCGCCACACATAAAGTCGTTATATCGTAAATCGGCGGTGATATACACATCTGCCTCGGCGGCTAAAGCGTGGTCTATTAGGGAGCGACCAGCACCTGTACAGATAGCTACGCGTCTAACCATCATCTCCTCCGAAGGGATATCACTATAGCGTATTGCACCCACCTCGAAAATTGCCTTTACGCGACTCATAAATGCCTTAATACCCTCGGCGCGTGCCAATGTGCCCACAACACCAAAACCAGTCGCTGGATTATCTTTACGCGGTTCCAATACAGTCATGGCATCCAATCCTATCATCGAGCCAAGTTGCCAGCTCATACCATTCTCCGCGCTATCGAGATTCGTATGCGCAGCGTATAGTGCTATACCCTTACGAATAGCACGCTCAACACATCGCTCCACATAGGTTGACGAGTTAAAGCGCTTCAACGGAGAGAAGATAATGGGGTGATGCGTAATGATAAGATCGCAACCCTCGCGCTCCGCCTCATCAAGCACCTCTTCTGTAACATCGACAGCCAATAGCACCCCCTTAACCTCGTCATCAAGACGTCCGACAATAAGGCCAGAATTATCGTAGCCCTCCTGCAATGCCAATGGAGCAAACTCCTCTATTACAGATACTATATCTCTAATTTTCATATGAACATTATATTAAAATAAAGATTGTTCATAAAATGGAAATAACTCCTTCGCCTCATCACTCTTCTTTGCTCTACCACGGCGACGCGTAACTGATGGCTGCTCTGCTCCCTCCTGTTCATTATTATCTACCACCTTACGAGGGCGACCACGGCGACGTGGCGCAGGCTCCTCATTATGCTCTTCGACCTCAGGCTCAGCCGACTTCTCAGCACCATTTGCCGTCTCCACCTCTACGGCATCAGCCACAGCTGGCGCTGTCTCCTCTACGGGTTCAGGTGTGGTTACTACAGCAACTACCTCTGCCTTAGCCTCACGCTCAACATCCGAAATTAGCTCAGCAACAGCCTCAATAGGTGCCTCATACTCTATAGGGTTATTATCACCCAACGACTCGCGCACCTCGACAAGCATAGCACGAATATTCTGCAAACGCTCTAAAATTGAGACATCGCGCTTTACACTCTTTCCACGACGCTTCATTGCATTATTAGCGCCCTCAAGTGTCATACCCTTCTCCTTAACGAGGTGGTAAATAAGCTTGAAGTTCTCTATATCTGAAGGAGTAAACATTCTGTTTCCCTTCTTGTTCTTATGAGGCTTGATGCAATCAAACTTCGACTCCCAATAACGGATAAGCGATGCATTAACATCAAACATCTCCGTAACCTCACCCATAGAATATAACAATTTTGCCATACCTCTTATATTATAATTTCACTATTCTCAAATCTTTTGGATACATATTATTGCATCTAACTCCTATGCGCTTAACAAAGCCAATAGGCACATCCTTATACCCAACGATATTAATACCCTCTTCGAATTGCGATGCCGCAATATCGTTACGTCGCAGATAATCAAGGGCATCATCCAACGATACATTAACCATCGGAACAGCACTCCTATTTAGTCCTATATATAGTGCCAACGGATGCTCAGGTTTAAGTCTGCTTTTGAATATGCGACCCATGGAGACACCCGAGTAGACCACTGATAGGTTTTCCGATAGCGTGACCACAGCATCAGCGACAGCACTATTGTATGCGTAAATATCCTCGCCCACCATCATAAAAGTGTGTTGCGATGCATCATCCACCCAGCGCGACAACTCCTTAACATCTCCCTTTGCGCACTGGCTAAAGAGTTTTCTGCGCGCCTTAGGCATACTACGGCGCACCGCACCATCACGCTTGCGAGCTACCGCAGCAAAGAAGCCCTCACCACGTGCCTTGTGGGGATAGAAGTGGAAACACTGAAAAGCGCCAATATCGCTACGCACAACACCCCAATCCTCCGAGGTCTCTACACTATCGACAGCTTCTAATTCATCGCCATACTCTGACATAAGCCACTCAACAACTCCCTCATCCTCAGTGGGGTTAAAGGTACAAGTGCTATATATCAGCATACCTCCAGGGCGCAACACACGCCACGCCTCAGCAAGAATCTCGCGCTGACGCTCAGCGCACAACTCGGGCGATGATGGAGTCCACTCCGAGCGTGCCTCATCCATCTTACGAAACATTCCCTCACCCGAGCAGGGAGCATCCACTGCCACCACATCGAACCAGTGCGTAAATGCGCCAATATGCGCGGGCTCATTGCATGTCACAACGACATTACCCATACCCCAGCGCTGTACATTGTCGGCAAGAGCCATAGCGCGACTGTGGCTGATGTCATTTGCCACAACCAAGCCCTTACGACCCACAAGCGTAGAGTATATCGTAGTTTTACCGCCAGGCGCAGCACACATATCGAGCACGCGCTTACCATCCATATCGTGGTTAGCAAGCAGATGTGCTACGAACTGCGACGATGCCTCTTGCACATAGTAAGCACCGCCATGCATCAATGGGTCAAGCGTAAACTGTGGGCGCTCAGCGAGATATTTACCCCACTTACACCATCCAACTGCATCACCATCAAAGCAATCAATAGGTTTTGCAGGATTATGACGCACTGACACAGCAGGCTCGGTGTCGAGAGCCGCAAAGAGCTTCTCGGCATCTGCACCAAGCGCCTCGCGCATGGTCTCCACAAATCGTTCGGGTAGTGGCGTACGCATATCTTAAAGTTGGCGT
>JAZRAW010000030.1:0-8177 GCA_045634765.1 Alistipes sp. | reverse complement strand
TCGGTCCTAACGAGGCTTTGGAGTTCAAGGTTGAGCTTATCAAGGTTAACCCCGCAGCTGTTGTGGAGTAAACACACAACCTAAGAATAGAAATATGGCGTTGGCTCACTCGGAGTCAACGCCATACTTATTTTAAGGGGGGGCTACTACTACCCTAATGCCACGTCGAGAATCATCATAATGATAAAACCAATGGCAAAGGCTACCGTGCCGATGTTGGAGTGTTTACCACTCTGCGTCTCGGGGATTAGTTCCTCGACAACGACATAGAGCATCGCACCCGCCGAGAACGCCAGGAGATAGGGCAAGAGGGGCGATATATGCTCGAACAGAAGTATCATGAGTGCCGCAGAGATAGGCTCTACTATGCCCGATAGCGCACCATAGCCAAAGGCCTTGCGACGCGATGCGCCATCGGCGCGCAGAGGCAACGATATTATAGCACCCTCAGGGATATTCTGTATCGCCATACCCACAGCGAGTGCCAACGCCGCAGCCATCGTTATGCCCGAGTTACCCTGCATTGCTCCTGCAATGACAGCACCCACGGCCATACCCTCGGGAATGTTGTGTAGCGTTACTGCGAGCATAAGCATGGGGCGCTTGCCGAGTTTCGACTTAGGACCCTCGACAGCGTCACCTGTGGGGTGCATATGTGGCACGAGGTTATCTAAGGCAAGCAGGAAGAGCATGCCGAGGAGTATGCCCACTGCGGGAGGCATCCAGTTTAGGTTGCCGAGGTGCTCGGAGAGACCTATGGCTGGCATTATTAGCGACCACACAGATGCTGCCACCATCACACCTGCTGCGAAACCTAAGAGTGCATTCTGCACCCGCGAGCCCACCTTGTCGCGCGTTAGGAATACGAATGCTGAGCCAAGCACAGTACCCGCAAAGGGAATGAGGAGTATAGGTACAATATCCATAGTTTATAGTTGTGAGTAAGGGGGCTGAGCAAGAATTGTGCTTGCCGCCCCCTTTGTGATTGGAATAATTTGTATAATAAGAGCTGATTTTAGGCGCACGAAACTCTGAAAAGCGGAGTTTACTTATGCGTAAATGAGCATTTGAAGAGTGAGTGCAACGCCAAAGCAGCCTTATTAGACTAATTATTAATAGTTTTCAGCCTTAATCTGGAAGTACGCCTTAGGATGAACACATACAGGACATACCTCAGGAGCCTGCTTGCCAACGTGGATGTGACCACAGTTTGAGCACTGCCAAATCATATCGCCATCGCGAGAGAATACGAGGCCACCCTCTACGTTTGCCAAGAGCTTGCGGTAGCGCTCCTCGTGCTCCTTCTCGATCTTACCTACCTGCTCGAAGAGGAATGCGATGTGGTCGAAGCCCTCCTCCTTTGCATCCTTAGCCATCTGGTCGTACATGTCTGTCCACTCGTAGTTCTCGCCCTCGGCAGCAGACTTGAGGTTCTCAGCTGTAGAGCCAATGCCGTTGAGAAGCTTGAACCAAATCTCAGCGTGCTCCTTCTCGTTTGCAGCAGTCTCCTCGAAGATCTTAGCAATCTGAACATAGCCGTCCTTCTTAGCCTTCGATGCGAAATATGTATACTTGTTGCGTGCCTGTGACTCACCAGCAAAAGCCTCCCACAAGTTCTTCTCAGTCTTAGTTCCTTTCAAATCTTTCATAGTCTTATTAGTTTTTAGGTTTGTAATTATTCTTAGTTTATTTCCTTTTCCTGATGCAAAGATAGTAGTTTTATTTTTATCTGCAATAGTTTTTTAATCGTTTAATTTTATAGTTATATAGATTATACTTATAGAAATAGTAAAAGTTATATAATACGCCCATTTTTTTTCACTCGACATAACAACACACACTCACTATGTATAATATAAAACCCTGCCTAATCTTATCGACTAAGCAGGGTACCATTTTAACTCACGATGCTATTCAACGCTTCGTAGAACAATACGCTGGTTGCTATTCTCAATATCCCAAACCATCCATGCCTCAGAGTTCCACGCCCAATACGCCACCACCTCTGCCACGCGATTTGTACCGTTGGCATCATAGTCTAAGGTAAGAGTCCTTGTCGCAGTGTCTAAAGACCAACTGTAGTTCTCTGTGATGGGCTCAAAAGGCTCTACGGCGGGTTCGTAATAGAGATTACCTACGCCATCGGCATTGAATGTGTAGTCAGTGAATACAGCACCATCAGCATACCACTCGCCGTCCCATGCCGCAGCAAGTTCGAGATGACTCATTGTCTCATCAAAGTAGTGGAGCACTCCACACTCACGCCACTTGCTGTTTTTGAGTTGCTCGGCAAGAGCATCCACATCATAGTTGCTGTGGTTATACATGATGCTCTCCATCTGCGCCTCGATGTCGCATGTCTCTCTTAAGAGCTCATACATATCGCCTGGAACATAACCATCAAGAGATATCTTACCGCCCTCCTGGAAGCTGAGGTAATGGAGCTCATACTCGGTGACTACCTCGTTGCCACTACCATCTACGGCATTGCCAGTATTAGAGATGCCCGCAATCTTACCAAGCATCACAGCCTGCACACCATCGAAGAAGAGCAGCTCCGCTACAAACTCCTTACCTGTAGAGGTGTATGAGCTTATCAAGATGTTACTCTCGGCGTTGTACTCCCAGAAGTATGTTGCGTAGAAGCCCTCGATGCCCAACATATTCATGTGGTGCATAACCTCAACATCGTCGTGACTCGCGCCATGTATCGAGGTTATCGTGCCATCGTCGTTAGCCTGAATAGTGCCGCCGAGCGATATTCCAGGTATCTCGTATCTGCCGTACCACTCACACTTTGTCTCCCCGACTACATCTGCCTTAAATAGATTTATCGTGCTGAGCGGGCATGATGTAAACATCGACACAAAGAGTTCATCGTCAATCTCGCCCCGCTGCGTAGAGACGAGGTTTAACACCTCCATCATTCTTTGATGCGAATCCTCTTGGAGCGGCATCTGATGCCCCATGTAAGAGGTGTAGCGCTCACCAGTCTCGGGGTCCATAATCTCTTCGAGTCCAGGAACACGATCCTGCCATCTGTCTACATTTAAGTCTCTCCCCTTGTTGCACGCTGTGAGCGCAAGCATGAGCATTGCTGCTGTAATGAATATAGGTCTCATAGTTGTATGGTTTTAATGATTTTCGTTACTGCAAAATTACCATACCAATAAGCCAACGCCAAATTTTCGGGGCGAAAGTTTTTCCGCAAAGCCTCTTAAACACCACTGATTATCAATAAGTTACAAGCGATAAAATAACAAGTTTTTCATAGTATTGATTTTCAGGCAGTTACAAGAGTCTAATACATAATTCCTACAACCATCTAAATATCAATACTTTACACACAACCCCAATAGTTTACACAGTTTAGCACGCTAATTGCACTACGAGGGCGAAACATTAAACCTAAGTGTGATATGCAGAGCAATACAAACAAAACAAAGAGTGGCTTGAGCGTTATGACGCTCGCCATTATGAACATTACGGCGGTGGTGAGTCTTCGAGGTCTCGCTACGGAGGCCATATATGGCATTCAGTCGGCATTCTACTACCTCTTTGCCGCCATCGTCTTTCTTATCCCCACAGCTATGGTCGCTGCGGAGCTTGCCGCCATGTTCTCGGCAAAGCAGGGAGGTGTCTTCCGCTGGGTGGGCGAGGCCTTTGGTGCGCGCACGGGATTCCTTGCGATATGGTTGCAGTGGATACAGTCGACGATATGGTATCCCACGGTGTTGACATTTGGTGCGGTGAGCATCGCCTACATTGGCGTTAACTCCGCCGCAGATGCAGCACTCGCCTCGAACCGTATATTCACCCTCGTGGTGGTATTGGCGATATACTGGGCAGCGACATTTATCTCGTTGCGCGGTATTGGCTGGGTAGGTAAGGTGAGCAAGTGGGGAGGTATCATCGGCACCATCATTCCCGCGGCGCTACTTATCATCCTCGCCATCGCCTACCTTATCATGGGTGGTAAGAACAACCTCAACGTCAACGAAAACTTCTTCCCCGACCTCTCTAATTTCAACAACCTTGTGCTTGCAAGCAGCATCTTCCTCTTCTACGCGGGTATGGAGATGATGGGTATTCACGTTATGGAGGTCGATAATCCCAAGCGCAACTACCCTCGCGCCATCATCATAGGTTCGCTCGTAACGGTACTTATCTTTATCCTCGGCACCTTCTCACTTGGCATCATCGTGCCAGCAAAGGATATAAGCCTCACGCAGACGCTCCTTATAGGTTTCGACAGCTACTTCAAATTCGTGAAGCTCTCATGGATGGGTCCCGTGATTGCCGTAGCCCTCGTGTTTGGAGTCTTGGCGGGCGTGCTGACATGGGTGGCAGGACCCTCGAAGGGTATCTTCACCGTGGGTCGCGCGGGCTATCTTCCCCCATTCTTCCAGAAGACAAACAAGCAGGGCGTGCAGCGCAACATCCTCTTGGTGCAGGGTGTCATCGTGACAATCCTCGGCATGCTCTTCGTCGTTATGCCCTCGGTGCAGAGCTTCTATCAGATTCTCTCGCAGCTCACCGTGTTGCTGTACCTCATAATGTACATGCTGATGTTCGCCTCGGCCATCAAGCTACGCTACACGCTGCCGAAGATGGAGCGCCCCTTCCGCCTCGGTGCTAAGGGTAATGGACTTATGTGGCTGCTCGCTGGCTTAGGCTTCTGTGGCGCATTATTGGCATTCGTACTGAGCTTCATTCCACCATCACAGATTGCCGTGGGTAGCAACACGGTATGGTATGCGGTGTTGATTATAGGTGCTATCTTCTTCGTGGTTATACCTTATATTATATATGGTATGCGCAAGCCCTCTTGGAAGGCACCCGATGCTAATATCGAGAAGTTCGAGTGGGAAAAGCAATAATAAATTAGTAGGGAGTAATTAGCAATGAGTAATTAGCAATGAGCTCATTGAAATAATAAAAGTACCGTCAAGAGTCTTTCCTTGACGGCACTTTTTGTTAGCGGCTGTAGATGTCTGCCTTATCACAAGATATTACTCAACGTAGTATGCCTTAGAGTAATCTCTCTCGGGAGCCTCGGGATTCTCGCCCGCGGGATAGCCAAAGGCGATGGCTACCTGCAAGTGATAACCCTCGGGGAGGTTCAAGCGCTCGATGTAGGGCTTCGCAGCCTCCGAGTTCATAACGGGAACTACACTACCCAAGCAGCAAGAGCCAATGCCCATGCTCCATGCCGAAAGCATCATGTTCTGAGCCAAGAGGCCAGAGTCGAACTCACCGCTATAACTCACATCTGGCACAGCGATAAATGCCACGGTGGGGGCATTGCGGAAGAAGTTGCGGAATCCAGGCTGCTTGCACATCTCGGGCATCTGCTCCTTAGCGATAGCCGTTACGCCATCAATAAAGTCGGGAGCATCGACCACGCGCACAGCCCAGCCCTGGCTATTCATAGCGCTGGGGGCATAGATGCCGCACTCAAGGATTTTTGCCATCTGCTCACGGCATACGGGCTCCTCCTTGTAGTCACGCACAGAGCGTCGTGTCATGATATTCTCGATTACGGTCTGCTCAGTTGAGCATATCTGTGCCTCGCACTCCTTATCGTTACACTCATTGCAGCAGCAACCTGTCATCGCTGCAGCGCCAAGCATCGTCACCATAAATTTCGCGATTTTCATACTCACTATTCTAATTACTGATTACTAATTTCTAATTGCTAATTACTTAACAACTTCGCCCTTAAGCACTACCTTGCGGATGATAGGCGTCTGGTGCGCATAGGGCAACCATGCCAACGAGGGCAGAGGCTTAGTAATGTAGAAGTTCGCCACCTTACCGCGTGTGATAGAGCCATAGTCGCGGCTCTCACCCATAGCGCATGCGCTGTTGAGCGTAGCGGCGTTGAGTGCCTCAGCAGGGGTCATCTTCATCTTGATAGAGCCCAACGACACCACAAAGCGCATATTGCCCGAGGGTGCAGTGCCAGGGTTGAAGTCCGAAGCCAAAGCCACAGCCAAACCCGCATCAATCATCTTGCGTGCAGGGGGATATGTAATACCGAGGAAGAAGGCGCAACCAGGCAACATCGTAGGCATAGTCTCCGTGCCACGCAACGCCTCAATCTGCTCGTCACCCATGCTCTCGAGGTGGTCAACAGATAGTGCCTTATGCTCCACGCCTACCTCAACGCCACCAGAGATAGCGAGCTCGTTAGCGTGAATCTTAGCACGTAGTCCATATTTAGCACCTACCTCCATGATTTTTGATGTCTCCTCAACCGTGAAGAAGCCCTTGTCGCAGAATACGTCGACAAAATCTGCCAAGCCCTCCTTCGCAACGGCAGGAATCATGTCGTTGCACACATGGTCAACATACTCCGCCTGGCGGCCACGATAGGCGCGACCTACGGCATGAGCACCCAAGAATGTAGCACGCACGGCGATAGGCGAAGTCTCGCGAATGCGCTTAATGACGCGCAAAATCTTAAGCTCGTCCTCTAACGTGAGGCCGTAGCCCGACTTAATCTCCACAAGGCCTGTACCCATGGCGATAATCTCCTCGACGCGCTCCATAGCCTGGCGGTAGAGTTCATCCTCCGAGGTGTCGTGCAAGCGGTCGGCAGAGTTAAGGATGCCACCACCACGCTTCGCAATCTCCTCATACGAGAGGCCGTTAATCTTATCCAAGAACTCCTGCTCGCGGCTACCCGCAAAGACGATATGCGTGTGTGAGTCGCAGAACGAAGGAAAGAGCCAGCCACCCTCGGCATCGAGGATATCGCATCCCTCGCCTGAGGGACACGAATCCATAGTGCCGTAATCCTTGATACGCTCGCCATCGGTGAGGAGCCATGCACTCTCCAAGGTTTCGATATCGGCCATAGCCTTACCCTCAACCTTGAGGCGACCACTCTCGTCGATGCCGACGAGCATACCTATGTTTTTAACGAGCAAGTTCATAGTCGTTAAGGAAGTTTACAGATGTAGCGATATGAGGATACATCACAGTGTCGTCAGCAACGAAAGGTACAACCTTGCGATATGCCTCGAACATAGCCTCAACAGGTGCTGAAGAGTTCAAGCCTGTCATCTTACGACGGAACTCCAAAGCCTGTGCAGAGTTCATAAGCTCGATAGCCAACACACGCTCAGTGTTCTGGCACACCTTCCAGAGCTTTGTAGCGGCGTTAGAGCCCATACTTACATGGTCCTCCTGACCCTGTGACGAGGGGATAGAGTCGCACGATGCGGGCCAGCACAAGCCCTTAGACTGGCTAACGATAGATGCCGCAGTGTACTGAGGAATCATGAAGCCAGAGTTCAAGCCTGGGTTGGCAACCAAGAAGTTAGGCAAGTTGCGAGCACCAGAGATGAGCTTATAGGTACGACGCTCCGAGATGTTACCCAACTCCGCAACTGCGATAGCCAAGAAGTCCATAGCAACAGCGATAGGCTGGCCATGGAAGTTACCTGCAGAGATTACCTCGTCGGTATCGGGGAAGATGGTTGGGTTGTCGGTAGCAGAGTTAATCTCAGTCTCCAAGACGCTTGCTACATATGCGATAGTATCCTTTGATGCGCCATGAACCTGTGGGATGCAACGGAATGAGTAGGGATCCTGAACATGCTGCTTGGGCTGCTTAGCAATCTCCGAGCCTGCCAACAACTCGCGGAAGTTGCGCGCTGTCTCAATCTGACCATTGTGGGGACGGATGGCGTGTACATTATGCTCGAAAGGCTCCATGCGACCATCGAAGGCATCCAAAGACATAGCACCGATGTGGTCAGCCCACTTGCTCAAGCGCTGTGCGTTGATGAGCGAGTAAACGCCGTATGCAGACATGAACTGAGTACCGTTCAACAGAGCAAGACCCTCCTTAGAGCACAATGTGATAGGCTCCCAGTTCATCTTCTCCATCATAACCTTACCCTCAACAACCTCGCCGTCAATCTCTACATGACCCAAGCCCAAAAGTGGCAAGCTCATGTGTGCCAAAGGTGAGAGGTCACCCGAAGCACCCAATGAGCCCTGCTCATATACCACGGGGATGATATTGTTGTTGAACATCTCAATAAGGCGCTCCACGGTGATGAGCTGCACGCCTGAGTGGCCATAAGAGAGTGACTGAACCTTGAGCAAGATCATCAAGCGAGCAATCTCAGAGGGCACACGCTGGCCAGTACCGCAAGCGTGTG
>JAZRAW010000029.1:0-5482 GCA_045634765.1 Alistipes sp. | reverse complement strand
GCGTAGGTTGCACCTGCAAAACAAAGTATGGCAATAAGCGAATCTGTAAGGAGGGCCCTGTACTAAAACGTGAGGAGATAATATGGTAAAGCACTATGACACATCTGTTGAGCTTTGCGGCGTAAAGCTCGACAACCCAATTATTCCAGCATCAGGAACATTTGGTTTCGGTCGTGAGTTCGCTGAGTACTACGACCTCGACTGCCTTGGTGCAATATCATTCAAGGGTGCTACACGCGATGCTCGCTTTGGTAACCCCACACCCCGTATCGCGGAGTGCACCTCGGGTCTTATCAACTCGGTAGGTTTGCAGAACCCCGGCATCGACCAGGTTATCGCTGAGGAGCTACCCCACCTCCGCCAAATTTTCCACAACCCTATCGTAGCCAACATCAGCGGCTTCTCGTTGGAGGAGTATGAGGAGTGCTGCGCAAAGATCGACAAGGAGGAGCAGGTGGAGATTATCGAGGTCAACGTATCGTGCCCCAATGTGCATAATGGCGGTATGAGCTTCGGCACACAGCCCGAGTCGGCTGCCGAGGTTACACGTCGTGTTAAGGCTGTTACTAAGAAGCCCGTATTTATTAAGCTCAGCCCCAATGTTACCGACATCGTAGCTATCGCTAAGGCGTGCGAGGAGGCAGGTGCTGATGGTATCTGCTTGATTAACACCTTGCTCGGCATGCACATCGACACCATGCGTCGCAAGCCCGTTATCGCCAATAAGATGGGTGGCTTCTCAGGTGACGCCATCTTCCCCGTTGCTGTGCGCATGGTATATCAAGTGGCAAATGCATGTAACATTCCCGTTATGGGTTGCGGTGGCGTAAGCTCCGCTTCGGATGTCATCGAGATGATGATGGCGGGTGCCACAGCCGTACAGGTGGGTGCTGCCAACCTCAAGAACCCCTACGCCGCAAAGGAGATTGTGGAGGCCTTGCCCAAGGAGATGGAGCGCCTCGGCATCGAGCGCCTAAGCGACATTATCGGTATTGTAAAGTAAAAACCTAAAACTATAAAGAAAAATTATGAGTAAGCGTGATGTAATTATTGCTTGCGATTTCAGCAGCAAGGAGCAGACACTTAACTTCTTAGATAAGTTCACTGGCCGCAAGCCCTTCGTGAAGATTGGCATGGAGCTCTTCTATGCCGAGGGTCCCGAGATCGTGCGCACCATCAAAGAGCGCGGTCACCGCATCTTCCTCGACCTTAAGTTGCACGACATTCCAAACACCGTTAAGAAGGCTATGTCGGTGCTTCGCAACTTGGATGTGGACATGACTAATGTTCACGCAGCTGGTACTGTAGATATGATGAAGGCCGCTATCGAGGGTCTCACACGCGAGGATGGCACACGCCCCTTGCTTATCGCTGTGACACAGCTCACCTCTACCTCGGAGGAACGCATGCAGAAGGAGCTCTTGATTGGCGCATCAATCAACGACACCATCGTTAAGTATGCCGAGAACGCTAAGGCTGCGGGCTTGGATGGCGTGGTATGCTCACCCCTCGAGGCTGCTATGGTTAAGGAGGCATGTGGTGCAGAGTTTATGACCGTAACCCCAGGTGTACGCTTTGCAGATGGCGATGTTGGCGACCAGGTGCGCGTAACTACCCCTGAGCGTGCTCGTGAGATTGGCTCCGACTTCATCGTCGTAGGCCGCCCCATCACTGCCGCTGACGACCCTGTTGCAGCATACGAGCGTTGCATGAAGGAGTTTGCCGAGGCATAACAACACATTAACTATTGATTTATATACAAAGCATAATACACTATGGAAAAGAAGATTGCGAAAGATTTGCTTTCAATTGGCGCCGTATTCTTGCGCCCCGAGCAGCCCTTCACATGGGCAAGTGGCATCAAGAGCCCTATCTACTGCGACAACCGCCTCACACTCACCGCTCCCGAGGTGCGCAACCATGTTGAGGAGGGCCTTGCCGAGCTCATCCGCAAGCACTACCCCGAGGTGGAGGTGTTGATGGGTACATCGACTGCAGGTATCGCACACGCTGCCATCACCGCTACAATCCTTAACCTCCCTATGGGTTATGTTCGCTCTGGCTCTAAGGACCACGGCCGTGGCAACCAGATTGAGGGTAAGCTCGAGGCTGGCCAGAAGGTTGTTGTTGTCGAGGACCTCATCTCTACTGCAGGTAGCTGCATCGAGGTAGTCGAGGCATTGCGCAACGCTGGTGCCGATGTATTGGGTATCGTGAGCATCTTTACTTACGGCATGCAGAAGGGCTTGGACCGCTTGGCTGCTGCCGAGGCTAAGAACTACTCACTCTCTAACCTTGACGCCCTCGTGGAGGTAGCAGCCGAGGAGGGTTACATAAAGGCTGAGGACAAGGAGCGCATCCTTAAGTTCCGCAACAACCCCTCTGACGAGAGCTGGATTAAGTAATTCAACTATAATACGTTACACACACCCATGAAGCATCTGATTGACCCTACCGACCTTTCGGTACAGGAGATTGCCGAGATTGTAGCCCTCGCCGAGGATATCATCGCCAACCGTGCGAAGTATAGCGAGGTGTGCCGCGGCAAGAAGCTCGCTACGCTATTCTACGAGCCAAGCACACGCACACGCCTTAGCTTCACCGCAGCAATGATGGAGCTCGGAGGTAACGTATTGGGCTTTGCCGACGCAAAGTCATCATCTGTATCTAAGGGCGAGACCGTGCAGGACACCGTGAGGGTTATGAACTGCTTCGCCGACATCATCGCCATGCGCCATAAGGTGGAGGGTGCTCCCCTTGCCGCTACGGAGGTGTCACGCACACCCATCATCAACGCGGGCGACGGCTCACACAGCCACCCCACGCAGACGATGACCGACCTACTCACCATCAAGCGTGAGTTGGGCCGCCTCGACAACTTGACCATCGGATTGGTTGGTGACCTTAAGTATGGCCGCACCGTGCACTCGCTCATCAAGGCTATGACACGCTACGCCAACACCAAGTTCATACTTATCGCGCCCCCAGAGCTGGCACTGCCCGACTACATCAAGCGCGATGTGTGCGACCGCAATGGCATCGAGTACCGCGAGGTAGCTGACATTGAGAGCGTAATTGGCGAGGTTGACATCCTCTATATGACGCGTGTGCAGCAGGAGCGCTTCACTGACTTGGATGAGTATGAGCGTGTTAAGGACTGCTTCGTGCTTGACGCAGCAAAGATGCGCGGCGCAAAGGAGCATATGGCAGTCTTGCACCCCCTACCCCGTGTCAACGAGATTGCAATTGATGTGGACGACGACCCACGTGCAGCATACTTCCGCCAGGTGGAGAATGGTAAGTTCGTGCGCATGGCGCTCATCGTAAAACTCTTGGAGTGGCAGAACGACGAGAGTCGCACCTTCGACCATGGTGGCGTGGCACTTGCGTGCAAGTGTCCCAATCCACTCTGCATCTCGAACTTGGAGCCTGTACGCCCCCGCTTCGAGCACTCGGAGGGCATTGTGCGCTGCGTCTACTGCGAGTCGGAGGCGAAGTAATAGCTACGTCATAAACAATCAATGGGTTACCACTTCACACGAGCGGTAACCCATTTTTCTTTGTTAGAGGGCTGTGCACTATGCCTTATCCGTAAGTTTATCTACGAACGACTTATTTACAACAACCTTCACGGCACGGTGCAATACCAGCAACTCTACGGGCGTCACACCAAGAAGCTCACCATCGACCTCAAGTACAATCTCTGGCGAGGATTCGATGCGTATCTTGCTACCCTGGAGATGCTGAACATGACCTATGGAGTATATCTCGCCATTGAAGAAGCGACGCAGACGGAAGACCACATGCCACCAGTGTAGTGGTTTAATGAGCGTTACATCCAATAGGCCGTCATCTGCCACAGCCTGGGGCAGCTGCTGTATACCACCGCCATTATACTTACCTACGCCAATAGCTAAGCTAAATAGCAGGTTGTTATACATTAGGCGGTCGTCTACCCATATCTTGACTCCCGTAGGCTTATACCTAAAGAAGGCACTTATCAGCGACCTGATGTATATGCTTGCTCCCGACCTACCCCTCGAGCGCAACTTCTGACAGTGCTTGATGACGGCAGCATCGAAGCCTACGCCAGCGACATTTGCCATGTAGCGAGTTTGGCGGAATCGCGACTCCTCATACTCCACAGCCGCCACATCTTGCAAGAAGGTGTAACCCTCCTTAATGGCGCGTATCACAGCGGAGTAGCGCGTGGGCAAGCCATACATCCTAATCCAGTCGTTGCCCGTACCTACGGGGATAACAGCAATCGTAACATCGGAGGGCTCAACAACCTTTTGGATGAAGAGGCCATTTACCACCTCGTGGAGTGTACCATCGCCGCCAACGACAATGATATGACGATAGCCCGAAGTGATAGCCGATACAGTAAGCTCCGTTGCGTGGTACTTATGCTCCGTAAATACTGCCTCAGAACTAATACCATTATCTCGTAGAAGCTTGGAGATAAGAGGGAAGTCGTCAAGCCCCTTTCCCGAACCGGAAATGGGGTTGACGACTACGAACCACTTAGTGCTATGCTCTACAGCACCATTAGTCAAGGTATGCTCTTTCATACCTACCAAAGTTTGATTACTTCTTGGGAGCGTTCTTGATGGTATTTAGCAAGAAGTCGTAGAACTTCTCCACAGAAGCGATGTTAACCTTCTCATCTGGTGAGTGAGGATAGCAGATGGTAGGACCGAATGAAATCATATCCATGCCGGGATACTTAGCTCCGATGATACCGCACTCCAAGCCTGCGTGGATGGCAGTAACGGCGGGCTTAACACCATAGAGCTTCTCGTATGACTCAAGCATAGTGTGCAAGATTGGTGACTTCATGTTGGGGTTCCAACCGCTGTATGAGCCAGAGAGCTCTACATCAGCACCTGCCAACTCAAATACAGAAGAGATAGCACCTGCCAACTCGCCCTTCTCAGTGTCTACAGATGAGCGCAACAAGCACTTAACCTCGATTGTAGAGCCATTAGAGACAACGATAGCCAAGTTCGATGATGTCTGAACGAGGTTCTCCATAGCGATAGACATGCGCTGCACGCCGTTGGGGCAACCACATACCGCACGAATCAATGAGTGTGACTCAAGGTGTGGGATAATCATCTTAGGACACTCAACCTCCTCTGCGAAGATCTCGATAGAGTCCTCGATGCCCTCAAACTCCTTGATGATGACCTTCTCGTATGACTTAACATTAGCCTCGAAGATAGCCTTCTCAGCCTCGCGTACTACAACTACAGCCCATGCCTCGCGGGGTATAGCGTTACGCATGTTACCACCCTCTACAGCTGCGAGCTCCAAGCCGTAAGACTCAGTCTCCTGACGCAACAAGCGGAACAACACCTTGTTAGCGTTAGCGCGCTGTGTGCCAATCTGGATACCAGAGTGACCACCCTTAAGACCCTTAACAGTAACCTTGTATGCAGCGAACTTACCCTCAAGAGGCTGCTCACGATATTTGAAC
>JAZRAW010000028.1:0-5060 GCA_045634765.1 Alistipes sp. | reverse complement strand
TGGCATGTGGGGTGGCGCAATGATGTTCAACCAGATTGTCGTTCAGGAGGAGGCGCTCCACATCATCAAGGAGTTCGACATCAACTACGAGCAGTACGACGACAAGCTCTACGTCATGGACTCGGTGGAGAGCACCTCGGCACTTCTCTACAAGGCAGTGCACGCTGGCGCTACAATCTTCAACTGCTACTCGGTGGAGGATGTCATCTTCAAAAATGATGAGGTAAGCGGCGTTGTGGTAAACTGGACTCCCGTACTCCGCGAGGGCATGCATGTCGACCCTCTCAACATCATGGCTAAGTGCGTCATCGACGGCACAGGCCACGACAGCGAGATGTGCCGCACCGTAGCGCGCAAGAATGGCATACGCCTCGCAACCGATACGGGCGATGTTATTGGCGAGCGCTCGTTAGATGTAGTAGCTGGCGAGGAGGAGGTTGTAAATGGCACCAAGGAGATTTACCCAGGCCTCTATGTCTGCGGTATGGCAGCATCGGCCGTAAGCGGCACACCCCGCATGGGACCTATCTTCGGTGGCATGCTCCTCTCGGGCAAGAAGGTTGCCGACCTCATTATCGCAAAACTAAACAAGGCATAGCGATGCTACAAATCGCTATAACACAACCCTTTGCTATTGACAGGGAGGATACCATCATCAGACACCTCCTTGCCAATGGCTTTGACGTTGTGCATCTGCGAAAGCCCGATGCCGACATAGAGTATTGCAGAGATTTGCTGGGGCGACTCTCCCCTGCGGAGCGCTCACACATCGTAGTACACGACTACCCCGTGCTATATGATGAGTATACACTGCGCGGCATACACTTAAACCATAACTACACGGCATACGCCACTCACTATCAGGGAACGCGCACCCGCTCGTGCCACACGTTTGAGGAGGTAGCAAGATATAAAGATGAGTGCGACTATCTCTTCCTAAGCCCCATCTTCGATAGCATATCTAAGGTTGGATATAGGTCGAGGTTTAGCCATGCGGAACTATCGAGGGCATCAGCCGAGGGTATCATCGATGAAAAGGTTGTGGCCTTAGGTGGTGTAACCTTTGATAAGATTGCATACCTTCGTGAGTTAAACTTCGGAGGTATTGCTATGCTTGGCGGGCTCTATAAATTGGAGTCACTATAACAAGAACTTCGAGTATAACGGCAGCTAACAAGAAATTCAATTTTTCAGAAGAAGTTAGTAGATGCAACGCTCGGTAAAAAAAATGTGAATGGGCTGTACTACCCATCCACATTTTCTTTTATTAGCGGCAGCAGATGCTACCTTATCGTGAGAAATTACTTTGTGCGGTTAATATAAGAGTTGTAACGCCACTTAGCATTCTCCTCCGCTGCCTCGAAGAGCTGTTCCGCCTCTGCGGGGAAGGCCTTCTTAAGCGATGTGTAGCGTACCTCCTTCATCAAGAAGTCGCGGAACTTGCTCCAGTCTGGCTCCTTAGAGTCCATAACGAAGGGGTTCTTACCCTCAGCCTCGAGCTGGGGGTTGTAGTGCCACAAGTGCCAGTAACCACACTCCACAGCCTGCTTACCTACTGTCTGTGTGCGTGTCATACCGCCCTTGATACCGTGGTTGATACATGGTGCGTAGGCAATAATGAGTGATGGACCAGGATATGCCTCAGCCTCCTTAAGTACGTTGAAGAGCTGCTGCTGTGAAGCACCGATAGATACCTGAGCAACATATACATAGCCGTAAGTCATGGCAATAGCACCGATGTCCTTCTTGCGGATACGCTTACCTGCAGATGCGAACTTTGCCACAGCACCGATAGGTGTAGACTTAGACGACTGACCACCAGTGTTAGAGTAAACCTCAGTATCAACGATAAGGATGTTTACATCCTCGCCCGATGCGAGAACGTGGTCAACACCGCCGAAGCCGATATCGTAGCCCCAACCGTCACCACCGAAGATCCACTGTGACTTCTTAACGAGCCAATCCTTGTACTCAACGATAGTCTTGCAAGCATCACACTGGCAAGCCTCAACCATAGGCAAGAGGCGAGCGCTAATCTCGCGAGACTGTGCTGCGAGGTGGCGATTGTCAATCCACTCCTGCATTACGCCCTTGAGCTCCTCAGAGCAGCAGTTGCACTCAGCGATAGCCTTGCGCATAACATCTGCCAAAGCCTCACGAATCTTCTCAACACCCACGCGCATACCGAGACCGAACTCAGCGTTATCCTCGAAGAGTGAGTTAGCCCATGCGGGACCCTGACCCTGAGCATTCTTGCAGTAGGGAGTTGAAGGTGCTGAACCAGAGTAGATTGAGGTACAGCCTGTTGCGTTAGCTACCATCATGCGGTCGCCGAAGAGCTGTGTGATAGCCTTGATGTAAGGAGTCTCACCACAACCAGCACAAGCACCTGAGAACTCGAACAAAGGCTGTGCGAACTGCAAGTTCTTAACAGACTTAGTCTTGTCTACGTGCTCTGTATAGCCGATATTCTTTGTTACATAATCCCAGTTCTTAGCCTCCTTAACCTGCTCTGCCAAAGGACGCATAACGAGAGCCTTCTCCTTTGCGGGACATACGTCAACACAGTTGTTACAGCCTGTACAGTCCATAGGCGACACCTGGATGCGGAACTTGAGAGTCTTAGTCTCGCCCAAGCCCTGCTTCCACTCGAGGCCCGATGCTGCAGCCTGCTCCTCAGTAGCGAGGAAGGGGCGGATAGCAGCGTGAGGACAAACGTATGCACACTGGTTACACTGGATACAGTTCTCAATCTTCCACTCGGGAACGCTTGTAGCGATGCCACGCTTCTCATATGCAGCGGTGCCGTTATCCCAAGTACCATCCTCACGGCCGTTGAATGCCGATACGGGGAGCATATCACCCTTGAGCGCGTCGATAGGCTTACATACCTCGCGTACGAATGCGGGGATAGTCTCGTCAACTACTGCCTCAGCCTGCTTGCACTCGATGTTTGCCCACTCTGCGGGAACCTCAACCTTAACTACAGCCTCGCAACCTGCGTCAACAGCGGCGTAGTTCATATTTACGATATCCTCACCCTTCTTGCCATAAGATTTGTAGATTGCCTTCTTCATCTCCTCGACAGCCTTCTCGATAGGAATGATGTCGGCAATCTTGAAGAATGCTGACTGCATGATGGTGTTGGTGCGTGAACCAAGGCCGAGCTCTGCAGCAATCTTTGTAGCGTTGATGATGTAGAAGTTAATCTCGTTCTTTGCGAGGTATGCCTTCATGTGGTCGGGCAATGTAGCGCAAGTTGTCTCTGCGTCGTTAACAGAGTTCAAGAGGAACGAGCCACCACGCTTCAAGCCCTTCAAAACATCGTACTTCTCGACATATGATGGAACGTGGCAAGCCACGAAGTCGGGAGTAGTAACGAGGTAGGGAGAGGTGATGGGGTTGTCACCAAAACGCAAGTGCGATGATGTGTAACCACCCGACTTCTTTGAGTCGTATGCGAAGTATGCCTGACAGTACTTGTCTGTCGAGCCACCGATAATCTTGATAGAGTTCTTATTTGCACCTACAGTACCGTCAGAGCCAAGACCGAAGAACAAAGCCTCGAAAGTACCCTCCTTAGCCATAGATACCTCCTCACCTACGGGGAGTGAGAGCATTGTAACGTCGTCGTTGATACCTACAGTGAAGTGGTTCTTGGGCTCAGCTGCCTCGAGGTTAGCAAATACTGCCAACATCTGTGCAGGAGTTGTATCCTTTGAAGAGAGACCATAGCGGCCACCGATAATCATAGGACGGTTCTCGCACTCGTAGAATGCGTCGCGGATGTCGAGGAACAAAGGCTCGCCATTTGAACCTGGCTCCTTAGTGCGGTCGAGGACGCATACACGCTTAACAGTTGCGGGCAACACGTTGAAGAGGTACTTCGCTGAGAATGGACGATAGAGGTGTACGGTGATAACACCCACCTTCTTGCCCTGTGTGCGGAGGTAGTCTACACACTCCTTGATAGTCTCGGTGATAGAGCCCATCGCGATGATGATGTTCTCTGCCTCGGGGTCACCATAATATGTAAAAGGCTTGTACTGGCGACCAGTGATAGTCGAAATCTTCTCCATCGCCTCAGCCACCATGTCGGGCACAGCGTTGTAGAACTTGTTTGAAGCCTCGCGTGTCTGGAAGTAGATATCGGGGTTCTGTGCAGTACCGCGTGTTACGGGGCGCTCGGGGTTGAGTGAACGCATGCGGAACTCCTTAAGAGCCTCACGGTCGAACATTGCTGAGAGCGATGCCTCGTCGATAAGCTCAATCTTCTGAATCTCGTGTGATGTACGGAAGCCATCGAAGAAGTGTACGAAAGGGATGCGAGCCTTGAGCGCTACGATGTGTGCCACACCTGCGAGGTCCATAACCTCCTGTACAGAAGATGTAGCGAGCATAGCGAAGCCTGTCTGGCGAACTGCCATAACATCCTGGTGGTCACCGAAGATTGAGAGTGACTGCGCTGCAAGGGCACGCGCTGAAACGTGGAATACGCCGGGGAGCAACTCACCAGCGATCTTGTACATATTGGGGACCATAAGGAGCAAGCCCTGTGATGCTGTAAATGTTGAAGTCAAAGCACCACTCTGCAATGAGCCGTGTACTGCACCTGCAGCACCAGCCTCCGACTGCATCTCAACCACCTTCACCGTGTCACCGAAGATGTTCTTCTTGCCCTGTGCAGACCACTCGTCAACGAGCTCTGCCATGGTTGATGATGGTGTGATGGGATAGATGGCTGCTACCTCCGAGAACATATAGGCGATATGCGCTGCGGCGTAGTTACCATCACATGTAATAAATCTCTTCTCTGCCATATTTTTCATCATTAGATATTTGTTATTCGCTCTAAAGTTTGTCGCCCAATGATTCGGTTTTGTGCGACTGCCGCAGCCCTGCTTGTTACCCCTATGGGGTAGTCTTCAAAGCATCTGACACTACGACTCTTATCGCCTCACGCACTTTGGTCGAAGATACGATTCGGCAAAAATCGGGGCAAAGGTACTAATTTTATAGCAAACTTCATAAAAAATTCGTTGTTAACTTTTTAACACAAC
>JAZRAW010000027.1:0-10637 GCA_045634765.1 Alistipes sp. | reverse complement strand
GCCGAGATGCATAATTTTGAGGTTTAAGCCACAAAGTTACCATCAACAATTTCAAATCAAAAAATCAAAGAACGCTTGTAACTTGTTTATATTTAATACCTTAACTACTATAGTTCGAAATTTATCGAACCAGTAGTAATTGCTCATTGCTAATTATTGTTCTACTCTCTCCACATCTGTATAACCGATGTGAAGTTGCCCTCGGCATCCTTGATAACCTCGCCGTTCTCGTAAACCTCGTATAGCTGGATGAAGTAGACATCAATATAGTTGACCTGGATATAACCCTTGGGCATCAGTGCGCCGCCATAGTGCTGGCCATCCTCGAAGTCAACCCTCACGATGGCATTTATCTCATCTGTAGCGGGGGTGAAGGTGTAGCTAAAGGGACGGTCTACGATAAGTTCTGTGCGCTCCTGGTCGGCGTAACCCTTCATCTCGCCGCGGTCATCCTCGCCATAGGTGATGTCGTAGAATATTTTGTTGGTCTCGTCGTAGCTAAACCATAGCGTGCCTACGAGGCTCTCGAGCTCGGGGTAGCTCTTAGTCTCATCTTCAATAGGCTCGCAGCCCACAATCGAAAGCGCCATAATTGCGCCAAGTAGGTATTTCATAATCTTCATAGTCAATATAGTTTTAATTTTTCCGACTCCAAAGATAGGCAAATATTCTGCAAATGGTGCGGTGGTGAGGGGCTAAAATGCTGTTTTGGTGAAAAATGTGGGGCGAAGAGTTTGGATTTCAGAAATTTTGTGTACCTTTGCGAGCCTTTTTGTACGCACGCGTATGAAATAGGTGTAGATTTATTTATTAACTTTTAACGAGCGATTGCATCGCAAAAAACATTTTTCCATTATGGAGCAGAACAAAATTGTAGCGAACGAGAATTTCGATTGGAATGCGTTCGAGAATGACCTTGGCGTTTACGACCAGTCGAAGGAGACTATCGAGGAGGCTTATGGTAAGACTATGTCTAACGTAGCTGTTGGCGAGGTTGTTGAGGGTACTGTTACCGAGATCAACAAGCGCGAGGTTACTGTTAACATCGGTTACAAGTCTGAGGGTCTCATCTCAGCAACAGAGTTCCGTTACAACTCCGACTTGACTGTAGGCGAGAAGGTTGAGGTTTACGTTGAGTCGGTTGAGGATAAGGGTGGCCAGTTGGCTCTCTCTCACAAGAAGGCTCGTCAGCTTAAGAGCTGGGATCGTGTTAACGAGGCTCTCAACAACGACGAGATCATCAAGGGTTACGTTAAGTGCCGCACTAAGGGTGGTATGATCGTTGACGTATTCGGTATCGAGGCATTCTTGCCCGGTTCACAGATCGACGTTAAGCCTATCCGCGACTACGACGTATACGTTGACAAGACTATGGAGTTCAAGGTTGTTAAGATCAACCAGGAGTTCCGCAACGTTGTTGTATCACACAAGGCTCTCATCGAGGCAGAGCTCGAGGCTCAGAAGCAGGTTATCATGTCTAAGCTCGAGAAGGGTCAGATCCTCGAGGGTACTGTTAAGAACATCACCTCTTACGGTGTATTCATCGACCTCGGTGGCGTTGACGGTCTTATCCACATCACAGACCTTTCATGGGGTCGCGTAAATCACCCTGAGGAGGTCGTAGCACTCGACCAGAAGCTTCAGGTTGTTATCCTCGACTTCGATGAGGCTAAGAAGCGTATCGCTTTGGGTCTCAAGCAGCTCACAGCTCACCCATGGGAGGCTCTCAACTCAGAGCTTAAGGTAGGTGACAAGATCTCTGGTAAGGTTGTAGTTGTTACTGACTACGGCGCATTCGTTGAGGTAGCACCCGGCGTTGAGGGTCTTATCCACGTTTCAGAGATGTCATGGAGCCAGCCTTTGCGTTCAGCACAGGAGTTCATGAAGGTTGGTGACGAGATCGAGGCAGTTCTTCTTACTCTCGACCGTGAGGAGCGCAAGATGTCACTCGGTATCAAGCAGCTTACTCCCGATCCATGGGCAGAGATCGAGAACAAGTACCCCGCAGGTACAAAGTGCACAGCACGCGTTCGCAACTTCTCTAACTTCGGCGTATTCGTAGAGATTGAGGATGGTATCGAGGGTCTCGTACACATCTCTGACCTCTCTTGGACAAAGAAGGTTAAGCACCCATCAGAGTTCACTCAGGTAGGCGCAGAGCTCGAGGTTGTAGTTCTCGAGATCAACAAGGACAACCGTCGTCTCTCACTCGGCCACAAGCAGCTCGAGGAGAACCCCTGGAACGGCTTCGAGAGCCAGTATGGCGTTGACAGCGTTCACGAGGGTACTGTAACTGAGGCTAACGACAAGGGTGTTGTAGTATCACTCGGCGAGAACATCGAGGGCTTCTGCCCCGCACGTCACGCTGTTAAGGAGGATGGTACTACTTTGAAGGCTGGTGAGACTGCTGAGTTCAAGGTAATCGAGTTCTCTAAGGCTACAAAGCGCATCACACTTTCACACAGCCGCATCTTCGAGGAGGCAAAGCGCGCTGCTGACGCAGCTGAGAAGGCTGAGCGTCGCGCTGCTGCAGATGCAACCAAGAACACCGTTAAGAAGATTAACGCACAGGTAGAGAAGACTACCCTTGGTGACATCGCAGGTTTGGCTGAGTTGAAGGCACAGCTTGAGAACAAGTAAAAATTTCTTGTGATAAGGGGTCATCTTCGACCCATCACTAAATGTTAACCACCCAGGTTCGCTTGGGTGGTTTTTCTTATTTAGAAGGTTTAGGGAATTTAAGGAGTTTAGGGTTTCGCAAGAACCTTATCTCCTAAATTCCCTAAACTCTTTAATCTCCCTATATACCTACTTATATATAGGATAGTATGGTATGGTCCACTCATCCTTCAGCTCTTTCATGCCATTAGAGTTGAAGAACTTCACCTGGCCGCCTTGACTAAATTGAGAGTATGGATTTTCGAGCGCATTCCTCTCGTACTTCAGCCACTGCCTCTTCGTAATACGCTTCGTGCTCCACCTGTATAGTCTTATCTCGTCGCTGTGTTTGGCTATGCCCTCCATCTCGAAGCAGAAGTCGCCCTCGCTATCCTCGGCACGGAGTATCAAGCCTGGCAGGCCGCGCAGCAGCCATGGCCCTTCCGATATGGGCACTTCGAGCGTAAACCACACCTCCCAGTTGCGACCCTCAAACCGTGCGCACGCCTTGGTGCAGGTGTAGCCCTGTATCTCGCAGGTCTCCTCCGTAAGTTGCCACTCTATGTCGGCAGCGGGAAGCGAGTACTCGTAGATGACATCATCGGCAAAGGGTATGTTGTGGCGTATGCGAGCCTCCTCCTTTGTCGTGTATATCTCTGTGGGTATGACGATGGTGCCGTCGCCCGCTGCGTAGTACTCCTCCAGCTCCTCCTCGCTCCATCCATCTTTGTAGCGTGCCATATTGGCATAGTTTTGTGCAACGCTATAGAAGAGCGAAGCCTTCTCGCCGCATAGCAGTTTGTATCTCACTTCAAGGTGTAAATCGGGACCATGGCGATAGGATACTTTGTAGTCTACCGCGATTCTCGATGTATCTACTACATCGTAGTCTGCGTGTATGTCGCATGTGCCTATAATCAGTTGGTCGGTCCTGCTGTAGGCAAAGAATCGAGCCTCCTGCAGTGAATGGTGCTGTGCCGTTGCTGTAAATATCGCTGTCACAGCAATAATGGTTGTAAGTAATCTTCTCATAGCTATTTTGAGTTTAGTAGTTGCTGAAATCTTTGAGAATCTCTCTTAGAGCGCTCTGTAATCTCTTCTCCCACAGCGGTAAAGCACTTGGCATGCGGAAGTCGCTCGGCGTATGTCGTGCGTAGCGAGTCCAACTCTCGGGGTGTGGCTCTCGCTAACGACCTAATGGCTATGGCACTGTGAACGATATACACGCTTTGGGTTAGGGCTGTGTCGGCAAATATGAGATAGGGAAACTCGTTGTAGTAGAAGTTCTCTACAGCTGCGATACTATCTTGAAGTTGTCTATACCTTCTGCTCCTACAGCGCTCGCTGTATAGCCTGTCGTTGAGGGCGTTGTAGCGTCGCAATATGCTATCCTTCATATTATAAAACTTTGTATACTGCTCCCTAAATCTGCGTTTATCCACTCTCGTCTCTATGCGGTCGCCGATGTACAGCTCTAATGTGTCGCCTGGGCCTATGACGACCTGCTCTAAATACCTGTCTTTGTTCGTTATGATGAGCAGATTTACAAAGGTGTCCTCCTTCATGGCGAAGTTGAGGGTGTTACGCCCATGCTCCACGCGGCAACTATCCTTGAGTACAAATTCACACTTGTCGTTGCACTCGAAGCCCTGAACATATGCCATCCCCGAGCCTTCGTCACAATCGAGGATGATGTGTGCCCTCTGTGCAAGTGTTGGGATAATGAATGAGAATGATATAACTAAAAGTATAAGTCTGTTCATAGAGGTCTATTTTAGGCTAAATTTAACTCTGAAAACTATGGATGCGGGGCGCAATGAGTAGCTGTATATATGGCTCATGCTATTGCTATTCGAGGCATTTGCGAACGAGGTGTTGTTGAGTATGTTGTGCGCCTCGATGGAATACTCCATGCGCTTGTGTTTTACCCTCACGCTTGCATCTATAAATATGGTGTTGCGGCTCTTGCCACTAATGGCGCTATTTAGGAAGTGTTCGGCTCCCACACGACATATAACCCTCTCGGCAATGATGAAGTCTACATTCGCGCTCTGCTTCAATAGGTCAATAGCCGAGTGTGTCCCGTCGCCTATCACCGATATGCTGCGGTTATATTGCGATGAGTAGTCGACCCTTACGGCCTTTGTGATGCGCGTGTTGAGGTTTAGTTCAGCGGTGATGAGTTGATATGTTGAAGGGACAAGTGTGCTTTCGCGCAGAATCTCGGACCACGAGTGCATATATCCTCCCGATAGGGTCGCGGTGGTCGCTATGGCATTAAATCGTTTGCTAACGTTGGCTTTGATATTGTACGAGTCGCTGCGATTTGGTCTCTCAATGGCCTCAATCTCGCTGAGTGCACCTGTGAAGCTCGTGTTATACATCAGGTTGGTGTGGTTTATGGAGTAGTTGGCCTCGACGCCAGAGAATATAGCATCTATGGCGTTGCCGTATGATAGTTGCACGCCGTAAGTCTGGCTACGAAGATTGCTCATCGTACCCGCCTTGCGCTGTATTACGCGGTAGTCGGTCATGATGTATCCCGCATAGTAATCATTGATATTGCCGTAATGTTCCCAGTATGATGCTCTTGCTGTAAACTTTAGGTTGGGCGTAGGACTGCTACTAATGCTTATGGTAGGGAGATATAGTAGCTTCAGCTTGTTCGATGGCGTGGTGCATCTTATCCTATCAGCCATATACAACCACATAAGGTCAAGCGAGAGGTCGGCTTGCGCCACAAACTTACTACCCAACGCATATTGCACGGATGGGGTAACGACAAAATCGAGACGAGAGTATAGGGTGTTGTTTTGGAGTTCGGCTGTGGTAGTGGCGATATCCCCATTATCGCTAACTGCGTTGAGTGACGACTCCATGTTTTCTACATCGGCATTGAGTTGTGCCGATAGCGATAGCTGCAAGTGCTTTAGCTTATACCCCGTTTGCAGAGAGTTGTTGGCAATAAATCGTCTGCCGTAGAGGGTTTGCACGGCGTTTGGGCGCTCCCCGCTATTAGCTAAAACGCTGTCATACAGCATTGGGTATATCTCGAGCTGCGCGGGTTGGGTGTCGAAGTCTATGTCCGACATAAAGTGTACGACCCACCTATCCCAGCGGCGGACATTGTAGAAGTTGTTGCTAAGGGAGATTTGGGGCAGCTTGAAGTATTGCGACACCATCTCGCCGTTGCTATCCACATGGCCACTATCCCTATTCCACACCCCACCAAGCGATAGCACCTCTTCGATGTATCGCGCTTCGGTGTTGGAGTGCAGATTTAGCATAAGGTCACACCTGTCTACAAGGTGGGTTGTGGATGTCACCTCGGTGATGGTTAGTGGCTCGCTATGGGGAACATAGTAGGTCGTAACGCCTCCTCCTTGCGCATGTTGCATATTATAGATATAGTTGGTGTTGAGGCTCAACTCCATATCCTCGTTGAGTTTCGTGATTGCATTTACCGATACGGCATGGATGTTATTGTCAAGGTAGCGGCTTTGTGTTATGTTGGGCGGTGTGGGCTGATGCACTCCGAGCATCGTGGCAATGCCACCAAAGGCGCCGTAGTGCGATATGAACTCGCGCGACACATCATTGCCCATGTTGTTCGTCTTATATATGCTTATGGTTTGAAACCTCTTGCTGAAGTACATAGCGCTCAACTCTCCGCTCCACATCCATGGCTTGTAGCCGCCACCCAACTCCGCAGTGCCGTTCCATGTACCTTTTGCGCTCTCCTTGAGGCGCAGGTTGAGTGCCGCCTGGTCGCGTATGGTAATACCGCTGAGTGCCCTAATTGGCTCGTGGTTCTCGAGTACTTCCACGCTCGCAACATCCTTTGCTTGAATGTTGTTTGTGGCTATGCCATATCTTCCATTAAGCATATCCAAGCCCTCGATGTAGAGCTTGCTGATAGGCTTACCATTATACTTTATCTCTCCCGCTTCGCCAACCGTTAGGCCTGGCATCTTGCGCAATACGTCGCCTATGCTACGATCCGAAGCGTTGATAAACGTGGCGACGTTGTATGTAATGGTGTCGGAGTGGCGCTCTACGGATGCAGCGCGCACAACTACCTCCCTTATCTCAAGGTCGGAGTACTCTACTTCAAAATCAATACGCTGTGCGCACACCTCAATCTCCCTCGACTGCGGTTTTATATTAAAGCCAGTAACTACAACTCTTAAGGCCTTCTCTTCGCCACTATACTCCAAAGTGTAGTTGCCGTCGCTGTCGCTTATGCAGTAATCGAAGAGCGCCTTGCCTTGTATGTCTTGTAACATGATGTTGGCATCTGCAACACTCTCCTTTGTGCTTATGGCGCGCACATGACCATGTATAACGACCTGTGCCGAGGCGCTTACAGCACTAATCAGCGTAATAATTAATAGTAGTTGTTTCATAGTCGACCTCTGTTTTTAATACAAAGATCCTATGTCGCGCTGTTATTTCCTAATTTTTCATGTTAAACAATGTTAAGCAATCTGTTAAGAATTGTTAATGCCTATTGTCGTAGCGTAGCAAAAAAAAACTACGCTAATTCAATATCGTTCTTGTTATTGATGCGATGAATTTAAAGTCAGCATGACTACGCAATTATTTGATTAGATGTTTATTACGTGGTTGATATGCTCGCGAAATGTCGATACTTGCAGTATATAAAACAAAAAAAGACAACAACCAAATTGTTGCTGTCTTGTGTTGTGGACCCAGAGGGGCATGATCCCACGACCTTCGGATTATGAGTCCGCTGCTCTAACCAACTGAGCTATGGGTCCAACATTTTCATGTTTTGTGGGGCAAAGATAATACAATTTTTGCAATGCGCAACATTGATTCAATAATTTTTTTACCTACATTATCCTAATTTGACCAATTTCCACTCTTGTAATTTGCGCATACCTGTGGCTTCATCCATACTAATTACTATAAAAAACATAGGTTTAGGTCCTTACATCTTTGATGTAAACAATTTTTTTATATCTTTGCAAGATAATATCATTAATGGCAAATTCTAAACTTTATAATATGAAGAAAACTTTTACTAAGATTGTTTGCCTTGCTGTTGCGCTCTTTAGCTTCGGCACGCTACAGGCACAGGATGGTGCTGTTGAGGATAACGAAATCTTCAAGCTCGGCGTTGAGGCTCGTTTCGACTATCTCAACCAGTCTGTTGCTGGCAGCCCTGATGTTGCTGGCTCGGGCTTTAAGGTGCGCTATTTCAACTTGCGCATGGATGGACAGATTACCTCAAAGTTTAGCTACTCATGGCGTCAGCGCTTTAATCGTGCTAACTCAATCAGTGAGTTCGCACAGAACACTGACTGGTTGACCCTCACCTATAAGCCTACAAAGAACTGGGCAATTCAGGCGGGTAAGCAGGTGCTTATGATTGGTGGCTGGGAGTATGATCGTGCCCCAATGGACCTCTACTTCTGCTCGGAGTTCTGGAACAATGTTAACTGCTACCAGATTGGTGCGAGCGTGGCTTACACCACAAACTCGGGTAACGACACTATCCTTTTCCAGGCGTGTCAGAGTCCCTACGACACCACATCATCGTCAGTAGATTACTACGCATTTAACCTCTACTGGAGTGGTTCGCATGGTTGCTACACAGCGCTCTACTCACTCAACTTCATGCAGTATGCTCCTGGCAAGTACGACACATATCTCGCACTCGGCAACCAGTTTACATTTGGTGATGCAAAGTTGCAGGTGGACCTTATGAACCGTGGTCCTAAGGCTAAAGACCTCCTTTTCGACAACTTCTCAATCATGGGTGAGTTCTCATACCTCATTGCTGACCGTGTAAATGTATTCGGTAAGGTTACCTACGACAAGATTGGCAATAGCTCTATTGCTGCTTCGGGTCTTATCCCTGGCACAGAGATTACTCGCCTCGGCGCTGGTGTAGAGTACTATCCTTTGGGTGGTCAGGGCAACCGTGACGTGCGCCTCCACGCTGCGTACGCTTACAACATTGGCACAAACACAAACCTCGCAGGTACTGCTTTGGGCGATGGTTCATACCTCACCGTAGGTCTCACATGGCGCATCGACATCATGTCTGCTGCAAGAAAGTTCGTTTCAAAGGTCAATACTAATAAGTTGTAATAACCAAAAACTTAAGTAAATATTATGGAGAAAAATGAGAATGGCATCAAGAAACTCCTTGCGGGTCTCCTTTGCCTTATTATCGTTGTAGCCATCTTTGGTGGTATCGGTAGCGTAATGGGTCTCCCCAATATGCTCAACACCATCATGAAGACTGCGCATGACTTGTTGCTTAACACCGTATTCTACCTCATGGCTATCTGCGTTATCACAGGTGCTTTGGGTCGTATCTTTGTTGAGTTCGGTGTTGTTAGCCTCTTGGAGCGTATCTTGCGCCCCTTGATGAAGCCTTTGTTTAACCTTCCAGGTGTTGCGTCACTCGGTGCCGTGATGACATTCCTCTCGGATAACCCCGCAATCATCTCATTGGCAAAGGATAAGCGCTTCAGCACTTACTTCAAGAAGTACCAGCTTATCTCGCTTACCAACTTCGGTACTGCCTTCGGTATGGGCCTTTTGGTTATCGTCTTTATGGTAAGTAATGGTTTCTATGTAGAGCCCTTCATCGGTTTGTTAGGTGCATTCGTAGGTTGTATCATCTCTACACGCCTTATGCAGTACTTCGTTGTTAAGGCATATCCTCAGTACAAGAGTGAGGAGGCCGCTGTGCTTACCGAGGAGGATAACAAGGAGAGCGAGGTTATTAAGGAGACATCGTTCTTCACTCGCGTATTGAACTCATTGCTCGATGGTGGTAAGACAGGTGTTGACGTAGGTCTCTCTATCATCCCTGGCGTGTTGATTATCTCAACTCTCGTTATGATTCTTACCTTCGGTAGCACCGATGGCCAGTACACAGGTGCTGCATACGAGGGTGTTGAGTTCTTGCCTTGGCTCTTTGGCCATATCAATATCATCTTCGAGTGGTTGTTCGGCTTCGAGAGTCCCGAGCTCATGGCATTCCCTATCACATCGTTGGGTGCTGTAGGTGCTGCGTTGGGTCTCGTTCCTGGTTTTGTTGAGAAGGGTTGGGCTGATGGTAACGCTATCGCTGTGTTCACCGCTATCGGTATGTGCTGGAGTGGCTACTTGAGCACTCACACCGCTATGCTCGACTCGCTCGGCTTCCGTAAGCTTACTTCTAAGGCTATCCTTGCTCACACCATTGGCGGTCTTGTCGCAGGTATTGTTGCTCACTGGGCATTCGTACTCTTTGTTCTTATCAGTGGCGGCGAGCCTACTGCACACGAGGGTAGCGCTCCAAAGTTGAACTCTAACACAATCACTATCGAGTGGGTTGGCGAGAACCAGGTTAAGGTTGGTGACCGCGTATTTACTGATGAGGCTGGTGACACTCCCGAGGAGGATGGTTCACTCGCACGCGTTATCGCTGCTACATTGCTCGAGGATGAGAAGAATGTAGATATCGTAAATGGCGAGAAGATCGATGCAATTAAGTATATCGAGAATGCTGAGGCTTCGGATGCAAGCCGCGAGAGCTTGTTGCATGAGGTCGCTGCGGGCTTTGAGATGTATCGTGATACCGTCGCAATGCGTAACTTTGGTAAGTTGGCTGGCGAGCTTAACGATGCTGAGCGTGCAGAACTCGACAAGCTTATCCCTTATAGATTGACAATTGATGACTCTGAGAAGACTGCAGAGGATACAGTTGCCCCAGCTGAGGGTGTAGAGCCAACTGTTGAGAAGTAATCTACGCTCTAATGTGATGAGGAGGTTGTGCCTATTTGGGTGCAACCTCTTCTATTTTGTGTGTTGTGCTGAAAGTGGGTGGCTCTTATAATTATATAAATATAGGTATAAATGTAGTTTTTTGAAAAATGTAAATAATTTTGAAAATTTTTTAAGAAAATATTTGGAGATTAAAATAAAAGCACTACCTTTGCACCCGCAATCAGGAA